>JAFGOJ010000316.1 GCA_016926575.1 Anaerolineae bacterium
GGCTCCGCCCCTGCACCCCGCCGGGGAAACGGGTAAACCTGCGGTTTACCTTCCGGTTTCCCCGGACCCCTTCCGCAAATGGGCCTGAGTTAACGCCTCAGGCGGCCCCTCTTGCTCCCGCCAGGTCCGTGACCCGGCGGGAGGGTGGGCATTTTCTGCCCTTTGGGGCGGCTCTTGACACCCGTCCAGCCCGGGTTACAATCAGCTTATGAACAAACGGAATGTGACGGTGACGCTGATGGGGCTGGCGATCCTGGCGCTGTTCGTGCTTCTTTCTTACTGCGCCTCGCGCCCCGACGCACCCTCCCCCACACCGACCGCACCGGTCGCACCCAGCGCCACACCGACCGACCCGTCCACAAACACTCCCGTCGCGCTGCCCACCGCGTCCCAGGCCGAGCCTCTTCCCACGACGGCTCCCGCGCCCGCAGAAGCCGCCTTTACGGCACACACCGTCCAGGCCGGCGACACGCTGCTGGGCCTGGCAATGACCTACGCCGTGCCGATGGCAGCAATCCAGATGCACAACCAGATGGGCAGTTCTACCATCGTCCAGGCCGGGCAGACGCTCTCCATCCCCCCGCAGGTAGGGTGGGAGGGAGCATCGCCCTTCTGGGTGCTGTACGTGGTGGAGGCCGGGGAGACGCTGGTGGGCATCGCGGCGGAGTACGGGCTGAGCGCGGGCGACATCCAGGCGGTCAACGGGCTGACCAACGCCGACCTGATCGGCATCGGGCAGGAGTTGATCCTGCCGCTGAGCGGGCCGGCGCTGGCCGCAGCGCCGCCGCCCACCGCCACACCCGTCCCCCCCACGGCCGTCCCCGTGCCGGAAGCGAGCGTCACCGCAGCGGCGGTAGCAGAGCCGAGCGCGACCCCGGTCCCCGCCGCCCCGCCGCCCTCCGACGTCGCCGCCTGGCCCTACGAGGTGGTGCGTATCATCAACGACGTGCGCGCCCAGCACGGCTTATGGCCGCTGGCGTACAACGAGACCCTGGCCGCAGCCGCGCAGGGCCACGCCAATGACTGCTCGCAGCGGGGCTGGTGCAGCCACACCGGTTCCGACGGCTCCGACGTCAACACGCGCATCGTCCGCGCCGGATACAACCCCGCCGGCCGGGCCGAGTGTTGGGCCATGAGCCTCTCCCCCCAACACGCCGTGGACATGTGGATGGACGAGGTGCCGCCCAACGACCCGCACCGGCGCACGCTGCTCACCACCTACCAGACCGAGATCGGCGTGGGGATCGCCGGCGCGAGTTGGGACTACTTCTACTTCATCGCCGACTTCGGGCGGCCTCAACAGTGACCCACCTTCCCTCGCGCCGACCATTTGCTCGATGACGGGGTTGGTGGTACAGTGACGGCACAGGACGCGATGCGTATGCATGGACCGTTGACTCCACAATTGACGCGCTGCGAGTGCTGCCCGCGCGCGTGCCGGGTGAACCGGCTGGCGGGCCAGGCCGGGTTCTGTGGGATCCGGGCTGAGGTTCTGGTATCTCACGCCGGCCTGCACTTCGGAGAGGAACCCCCCATCTCGGGCACACGCGGTTCGGGAACCATCTTTTTCGCCGGGTGCAACCTGAAGTGCGTGTTCTGCCAGAACTACCAGATCAGCCAGGAGTTTCGGCAAGACTACACCCGCGCTCTCAGCGTGGACAAGCTCGCCGCGGAGATGCTGCGCCTGCAAGACAAGGGCGCGCACAACGTCAACCTCGTCTCACCCTCTCACGTGATCTTCCAAATAGCAGACGCGATTGTGGCAGCCAGAAACAGGGGGCTCGTCGTTCCCATCGTTTACAACTCCAACGGGTACGACTCGGTGGACGCGCTCCGGCAGATCCGCGGGCTGGTGGAGGTCTATCTGCCGGACATCAAATACATGGACAACGACCTCGGAAAACGGCTTTCGGGGGCAGACGACTATGCCGACGTCGTCCCTGGGGTGCTCGAGGAGATGCTAGCGCAGGTGGGCCATCTGGAGCTGGACGACGCGGGCATCGCGGTGCGTGGACTGCTGGTGCGCCACCTGGTGTTGCCCGGACATCTGGACAACAGCCGGGAGTGCCTGCGCTTTCTGGCGCACCTATCTCCAGACACGTTCGTCAGCATCATGTCGCAGTATTCGCCCCAGTACAAGGCCTGCGAGTATGCCGGAATCGACCGCACGCTGACCCAAGACGAGTACGACGCCATCATCGACGCGGCGCTCGACCTGGGGCTGGGCAATGCCTTCGTTCAAGACTTCGAAAGCCAGGCACACTACCTTCCCGACTTCGCACAAGAGCGACCGTTCGACCCGCCCGTAGAACCGGCGGGCGGGCAAACGTGAGCGCTTACTCTTTGACGCCGAAATATTCGAAGAACAACGCTTTCGAACGTTTCGCGCCTTCTGCGGTGACCACGACCGTCGGCGACTTTTCTTTGGGGTTGCCGATGTACCCTTTCTTGTAAAGCCGGTCCAGCGTCTCCCAGTCCAGGCCCTTCCACGCCCGCGTGCCGTATGTGCCGTGCGAGCTGGTGAGATATAAAAGCGCCAGGCTCACCTCATCCACCCTGTCCTTGTCGTACTCCATGCCTCTCCTTCAGTTACGACGGTTTTCCCAGAACGATGGGGACGCAC
>JAFGOJ010000317.1 GCA_016926575.1 Anaerolineae bacterium
ATATTGATTCAGCGAGCAGTGATACTCAGGGAGTAAAAGTATGTCGGCAAAAAAGGCACAGGGACCCAAACGATCAAAACACGAAGCGCTTCACCAGGAAGGCCTGGCCGCTTACAAAGATTGGGACATCGAACTGGCCGTCGAAAAGCTTCGCGCCGCGACGCAGGCCGACCCGGACAACGCAGACTTTCACCTCGACCTGGCCCGCGCCCTCTCTCGAGGTGGGGATTTCGACCAGGCATTGCACGCCCTGGCAAACTTCCTGCGCCTGGAACCCGAATCTGAGGTCGCCGAGCGGTTCGAAAAGCTCTTCGCCAGCGGGCTCGACAAGGCAGAAGAACTCCTCACCGAAAAGATGACCAAAGCAGGCATGCCATTGGAGCTGACCGGCGCGGCGATGCAGATGTGGCTGGAGTACCGCATCGCCATCGGGCGGCAGCCCCTGCCCCTGCGCAAACCCGAGACGTGGGCCGCCGCGCTCGACTACGCCGTGCGCAAGGTCAATCTGTACCCAACCACCCAGAAGGACATCGGCACTATCTACCACGTCAGCCCCAACACGCTCCGCGACCGGTTCAACGACCTGGTGTCTACCCTGGACGTGATGCCCTGCGATTACCGGTACTTCATCGGCAAGCAGAACCCGCTCGATAAGCTCGTAGAAGCAGCCGAATTGCTGGAGAAGCTGGAGGAACGCTTCCGCGAGCCATAAACGCACCGCACCCGGCCAAATCGTTCGAACCCGTCACCGCCCCCCTCCAATGGGGGGCTGTGATTGTGATACGTGGAGTGTAACTGCTCAGACTGTGCGCCTGGCAGTTACACTCTTGGCGCGTCAAAGGGAGAAATGTATGCGCGTCGTCTTTAGAGACAAATCATGGGAACTCGAGGGCAAAATGACCGTGAAAAAGATGCTGGAACAAGTCGGCGTCATCCCGGTGACCGTCCTCGTCGTGCGCAACGGCAAGCTACTGACCGAAGACGTGCTGCTCGAACCCGACGACGAGGTCAAACTCCACGCGGTCATATCGGGAGGATGATGGACGTAGCCACACGGACGCCTGACCGGGGCCAATCGGTATGAAGTGCAACAAGTGCGCGCAGCGCGCCGTGTTCACCATGCGGCACTACAAACTGTCTCTGTGCGAGACGCACTACATGGAGTGGTTCGTCTCCCACACCGGGCAAACCATCCAGAAATACCACCTGCTCCGGCCAGATGAACGGGTGCTGATCGCCGTCTCCGGAGGCAAAGACAGCCTCAGCCTATGGGACGTGCTGATCCGCCTGGGCTACGCCGTCGACGGGCTGTACATCGACCTGGGCATCGACGGTGGGTTCGGCTACTCCGCCCTCTCGCACCAGAAAATCGACGCGTTCATGGCCGGGCATCCCGAAACCCGCCTCCACGTCGTGGACCTCGCCGCCGAGTACGGGGCCACGCTCCCACAGATCGCGGGCCGCAAACGCCGCGGGCGCGAGAAGCCCTGCGCCCTGTGCGGGCTGATCAAGCGCCACGAAATGAACCGCATCGCCCAGGCATTCGGCTACGACGTCCTCGTCACCGGTCACAACCTGGACGACGAAGCGGCCGTCTTGTTCAGCAACGTCCTCCATTGGCACACGGGCTACATCGCCCGCCAGGCCCCGGTGCTGGAAGAGCGCACCGGGCTGGCCCGCAAGGTCAAACCCCTCTGCCGCGCCTACGAGCGCGAGGTCGCCGCCTACGCCCTCATCCGCGGCATCGACTACATCTACGAAGAATGCCCCTACGTCGAGGGCAGCCGCACGCTGATGTACAAAGGCATGCTCGACCAGTTGGAAGAAGAGGCCGCCGGAACCAAGCTCCAATTCTACGTCACGTTCCTGCACGCCAAAAAGGATGGATTCTTCAGAGACGAAGAGGCCTTGGTCGAGCTGCACCCCTGCGATACCTGCGGCCAGCCAACCATCGCCCCCGGTTCGTGCGCCTTCTGCCGGATATGGAAAGAGCCAGAACGATGACCATGACCGGAATTCTCATCGTCGCGGCCTACATCGCCGCTCAGATGACGTCCGACGTTCTCAGCCTGAAGATCGCCGTCGTGGCGGGGTTGAGCGTCGACGTGGGCACCTTCATCTACCCCTTCACCTTCACCCTGCGCGACCTGGTGCACAAGCTGCTGGGCCGTGCCGCCGCGCGCACGGTGATCGTCGCCGCTGCCGCCATCAACCTGCTGATGGCGGCGCTGTTCGCCTTCGCCGCCTGGCTGCCCCCCGCCCCCGATTGGCCGCTCCAGGCCGAGTTCGCCGCCGTGCTCAGCCCGGTCTGGCGCATCGTGCTCGCCTCCATCGCCGCCGAGGTGCTCAGCGAGCTGACCGATACCGAGGCCTACCACCTGTGGGTCACCCGCGTCACCCACCGCTACCAGTGGGCCCGCGTCCTGGTCAGCAATAGCCTGAGCATCCCCCTCGACAGCCTGATCTTCTGTTGGGGCGCGTTCGGCGGCGTCTACCCCGCCGCCACCGTCTGGTCGATTTTCTGGGCTAACGTGCTGATCAAGGGCGCTGTCACCCTGCTCAGCCTGCCCGGCATCTACGCAGTGCGAGAAAGAGAGCCGTAACATGGACGAATTTGACTGGTTCGAAGCGCTCCCCGCCGGCCACCGCTCGGGATTCGTTGCCGTCATCGGCAAACCCAACGCCGGCAAATCCACCCTGGTCAACCACTTCTTGGGGCAGAAAATCGCCATCGTCTCCCCCAAACCGCAGACCACCCGCACGCGCATCATGGGCATCCTGACCCACACAGACGCCCAGGCCATCTTCCTGGACACGCCGGGCATTCACGCCCCCCTGCACGCGTTGGGCGAGGCGATGGTCGACACCGCCATCAACACCATCCCCGACGCCGACGTCGTCCTCTTCGTCGTCGACGCCTCGCAGGTGCCCGGCGACGAAGACCGCTCGATTGCCCGCACGATCCGCAACAGAACCCAACATCCCGTCATCCTGGCACTCAACAAAATGGACCTCCTGGCTCCCAACCGGGTCACGCAGCACACGGAAGCCTACCTGGAACTCGTGCCGGAGTGCGCCGGTTGGATGTTGATCTCGGCCACCGAGGGCGCTAACCTGGACGAGTTGCTGGCGTCGATTGTGGCCCAGTTGCCCGAAGGCCCGCGCTACTACCCCGACACCCAGATCACCGACCAGACCGAGCGCGAGATCGCAGCCGAGTTGATCCGCGAGCAGGTGCTCCGCCTCACACACCAGGAAGTGCCCCACGCCGTCGCCGTCACGGTCGAAGAGTTCAAAGAGCGAGAAAACGATGTGGTCTACGTCGCCGCGACGATCCACGTCGAGCGCAGCTCCCAAAAGGGCATCGTCATCGGCAAAGGCGGGCACATGCTGCGCCAGATTGGCTCGGCCGCCCGGCCGGAAATCGAGCGCATGGTCAACGGACGGGTCTACCTGGAGCTGTGGGTCAAGGTCAACAAGAACTGGCGGCGCGACACGGGCCAGGTCGCCCGGTTGGGCTACACGCCGCCCGACCGGTGAAGAGTGGCGTCATGAGCACGCAAGAAGCCTGGCGAAACAGAGTCCACCGCAAGGCACGCGCCGCCCGCATCATCCAGCACCTGGAACGCGTCGACGACGCGACGCTCGAACACATCGATGCCTTGATCCAGAAAGCGATAACCGGCGACGCGCCCCCACCCCCGCCACGCGCCACGCGGCGGGACTTTCTGAGGGCCGCTGCCGCCGGCGGGATGCTCGTGGCGACCACCGGCGGGCTGGCGGTCTGGCAATTGGGCTTCGGCCGGCTGGACGCCGCCGAAGACGAAGCCGCCGCGCTCCACGGCCTGGTCGACCTGCACGAGTCGATGGCCGCCACCGACCTGGACGGCGCAGTGGCGCGCACCATCCCCCCGCTGGACGAGCAGATCGACGCCCTGCACGCCGCCGCTGCGTCGCTCCACGACGGGATCGAGCAGGAACGCGCCGCGCTGACCGGCTTCCAATCCGACCTGCCCTCGCTCCACGCTGCGATGCAGTGGCTCCAGCAGGCCAGCGCCACCCTCGCCCAGCGCATGCTGGCGCTGGAGAACAGCGTCGACGCGCTGCTGGGCGTCTCCGGCCCACTCACAGAAACGATGGGCGGGTTGATGGGGTGGGTGTTGGGCCAGCTCCCTCCGCAAGAGGCAGCCGCCGCGCACGAGGCACTCGAGCGCACCGGGGAGGTCGTCAGCGCCCTGCCCGAGCTGATGGAAGGGCTGTACACGCGCGTCTTGGAACCGCTCCAGGACACGTTCAGCCAGCACGCTGCCGGCGGACTCAACCAACGCCTCATCGTCCCCACGCTCACAGACGTGATCGAACCGGCCGCAGCGCTGACGGCCCAGGTCACGCTCCTCTCCGCCGTGTGGGAAGAGACGCTCCTGCCCCTCCAACGTGCACTCTCCGAGCGCGAAACCATCCGCACCCACATCCGCCAGTACGAAGCGGACCACAATGTGTAACCGGCCATAGAGGGCAATCCGATGGGCCGCTGCATCGTTATGCTACTTCGAAAATAGCCCAAGGTTTTGTAGGGCGGGTTTCAAACCCGCCGACCCTCGGTTAACAATGCCTTGCAGGGGCTCCGCCCCTGCACCCCGCCGGGGGAACCTGCGGTTCCCCCGGACCCCTTCCGCAAATGG
>JAFGOJ010000318.1 GCA_016926575.1 Anaerolineae bacterium
GGGCGGCTTCGCCGCCCGCAAAACCCCCACCTTCTCCCTTCGACGTGCCAGGCGGGTAACTGCCAGGCGCACAGCCTGAGCAGTTACGAGCCAAGATCATCATCCTAAAACCGAGGGACACCGTATGAACCCAAACGAGTTGAACGAAACGCTGCTGCGCCGCCGCGAGGCGGTGCGCCAGGGCGGTGGGGCGCAGGCCATCGAGCGCCAGCACACCAAGGGGAAATTGACCGCCCGCGAGCGCATCGACAGGTTGCTCGATGCAGGAAGCTTCCAGGAGGTCGATCCCTACGTCACGCACCGGCACACGGCCTTCGGGCTGGACGAGAAACGGGTGCCCGGAGACAGCGTGGTGGTGGGCTTCGGGCGCGTCGACGGGCGGAAGGTGGCCGTCGCCTCCCAAGACTTCACCGTCATCGGCGGGTCCTTCTCCGAGGCGCAGGCGCAGAAGGTGTGCAAGGTGCTCGACCTGGCGGTCGGGGCGGGTGTGCCCTTTGTCGCGCTGAACGATTCGGTGGGCGCGCGCATCCAAGAGGGCGTGTGGAGCCTGGCCGGGTACAGCGAGCTGTTCTGGCGCAACACCCAGGCCAGCGGCGTCATTCCCCAAATCAGCGTGATGTTGGGACCGTGCGCCGGCGGTTCGGTCTACTCCCCCGGCCTGACCGACTTCATCATCATGACCGAGGCGTTGAGCCACATGTTCATCACCGGGCCGGAGGTGATCAAGACCGTCACCGGTGAAGAGGTCGACTTCGAGACGCTGGGTGGGGCGCACACGCACGCCGCGATCAGCGGCGTGGCGCACTTCGTCGCCGCCGACGAGACGGACGCGCTGGCCACGACGCGTAAGCTGCTCGGCTACCTGCCCTCGAACAATGTCGACCCGGCCCCGCGCGTGACGCCGACGGACGATCCCAACCGGGCCGACCCGGCCCTGGACGCGCTCGTGCCGCCCGACGGCAGCCTGCCCTACAACATCCGCGATGCCATCGACCGCATCTTCGACCTGGGCAGCTTCTTCGAGGTCCACGCCGGCTTCGCGCCGAACGCCGTGGTCGGGTTCACCCGTCTGCACGGCGAGGTGGTGGGCGTGGTCGCCAACCAACCAGCGCACGTGGCCGGTGTGCTTGACATTGACGCTTCGGACAAAATCGCCCGCTTCGTCCGCTTCTGCGACGCCTTCAGCATCTCCCTGGTCACTTTCATCGACTGCCCCGGCTTCATGCCCGGCACGGTCCAGGAACACGGCGGCATCATCCGCCACGGCGCGAAGATCGTCTACGCCTACTCGGAGGCGACGGTGCCCAAGCTGGCCGTGGTCACGCGCAAGGCCTACGGCGGCGCGTACATCGTGATGAGCAGCAAGTACATCCGCACCGATCTGGTTTACGCCTGGCCCACGGCCGAGATCGCAGTGATGGGAGCCGAGGGCGCGGTCAACATTCTGTACCGGAAGCAGTTGGAGCGGGAGGCGGACCCCGAGGCAGTGCGCACGCAGTTCATCGCCGAGTTCAAGGAGCAGTTCGGCAGTCCCTACGCCGCCGCAGCCAGCGGTCACGTCGACGACGTGATCCTGCCCAGCGAGACGCGCGCCAGGCTGATCGCGGCGCTCGATTTCCTGCGCGACAAGCAAGCCGCGCCATTGCCCAAAAAGCACGGGTGTATGCCGCTGTGATGAGAGCGTGGAAGACGCTTTCCAGGCGGCCCATCCTGGACCGTAGCCCCTACCTGACCGTCGAGGAGCACGCGATCGAGCTGCCCGGCGGGCGCGTCATCCCCGACTGGCCGTGGGTGATCACGCCCGACTTCATCAACGTCGTGGCGGTGACGGAGGCAGGCGATTGGGTCTGCTTCCGGCAGACCAAATACGCGGTGGATGGAACGTCGCTGGCGGTGGTGGGCGGGTATCTGGAGCCGGGCGAAGAGCCGCTCGCAGCGGCGCAGCGCGAGCTGTTGGAGGAGACGGGGTACGCGGCGGACACATGGGTGGCGTTGGGTCGCTACGCGGTCGACGGCAACCGCGGCGCGGGCGCGGCTTACCCGTTCCTCGCGCGGGGTGCCCGGCGCGTGCAAGAGCCCGTCGTCGACGACCTGGAGGATCAGGAGATGCTGCTGCTCGACGTCGATGCAGTGAAGGCCGCCCTCGCCGGCGGCGAATTCAAGTGCCTGCCCTGGGCCGCGGCGGTGGCGCTGGCGCTGGTGCAGATGGAGAAGGACGATGAATGAGATCTTCTTCGAAACGGTGAGCATCAGCGCCGTCGGGATGACGCTGCTCTTCCTGGCGCTGCTCGCCCTGACCGGCTTGATGTTCCTGCTAACCGCGTTGACCCGCGAGCGGCCCGCGCCGCCGCCGTCCGCGCCGCTCCCGGACGACGCGGGCGCGCTGCGGGCGCGCGCAGCAGCGATCGGTGTGGCCCTGGCCCGAGCGGAGCAAGAATCCGCCCCCGCCCCGCCGCCCGCGGCAGAGACGCCCGTCGGCGGATGGCGCGTGTTCCACCACCAACGCCAGATGAACCCACTCGTTGCCCCAAGGAGGCCCCGATGAAACAGTACCGCATCACATTGGAGAACCAGACCTTCGACGTCAAAGTGTTGAGCGACCCGCGTCAAGCCCAGGTACAGGTGGAGGTGGATGGAGAAGTATTGACC
>JAFGOJ010000319.1 GCA_016926575.1 Anaerolineae bacterium
CTGCCCCCCTTCCACGCGAAATCCCAGAGACCCAGAATTAGATGACAAAAACGGGCATAGGGCGTGTGACGGCCCTATGCCTGTGACCTTCTTCGATGAGCAGCGACGCGCGACTTAATATCTGCGCGAATGCTCTGGCGTATATGGCAGCAAGGCCAGGTAACGCGCGCGTTTCACGGCCCTGGCCAGTTGACGCTGGTGGCGGGCGCACGTCCCCGTCTGCCGCCGCGGCCTGATCTTGCCCCGGTCGCTTAGAAACCGGCGTAGCATATCCGGGCTTTTGTAGTCCACCGTCTTGGCCTTCTCGGTGCAGAACTGGCAGCGCCGCTTGCCGCGATGCCAGCGTTGCTGCGACTGCTGTTGCTGCGACTGTTGCTGTTGACCTTGTCGCCGGTTCGAAAAACGGCGGCCGCCCCTGTCGCGCTGCTGCCCCCGCGATCCACTATCTTGCCTACGATTTTCCTCTGACAAGTTACATCTCCTTCACTTCGGTATCGGCGGCCCAGGGCTCCAGACCTTCCGGCGCCGGCCCCCCGAGTATCATCACTTCTTGGGCGACCAGTTCGGTGCGGAAACAGTGCCGCCCCGCCTGATCCTCCCACGCCCTGGTCTGCAACCGCCCTTCGACGTAGACGGGATGGCCTTTGTACAGCCGCTGCTTGCAGACCTCGGCCAGATTGCCCCACGCCACCACGTTGAACCATTCGGTCTCTTCCCGAGGCTCACCGTTGGTGTCGCTCCACTCGCGTGTCGTTGCCACGCTAAACGATGCCACCGGCCGACCGTTGGGGGCGTACCGCAGTTCAGGGTCGCGCCCCAGGTGACCGATGACCATCACCTTGTTCAAGCCCTTGTTCATTGCCCGTTAGCCTCTGCTGCTACTCTTCGTCTGTGCGGACGAACAAGTGACGCAGAACCGACTCGTTGAGCTTCAGAGTGCGTTCGAGAGGGGCGACTTTGTGGGGGGGCATACGAAGTTCTATGAACACGTACTGGCCTTCGCCCATGTCTTTGATGGCGTAGGCCAGCCGGCGCAGGCCCCAGGGTTTGACCGAGTTGAGGGTGCCGCCGTCGACCTCGACAAATTGCTTGATTGCGTCGAGAATCGCGTCCACTCCCTCCTGATCGACCCGCGGAGCGATGATAAGCGTCAGCTCATAATCGTGCATTGGACGGTTTTTACCTCCTTTCCTTGGGATTGCCCCCGGTCCAAGCCGGGGGCGGAAAGCCCGTCAGGGCACACAAAATGCAATCATACCATGAGGAGAGATTTTTGGCAAGGATTTCAAGAGGGGCTGAATCGAAAGAGGCACACGTCGCCATCTTGCACGGTGTACTCGCGGCCTTCGGTGTGCAGCAGGCCCTTCTCGCGCGCCGCGCTCCAGCTCCCGCCCGCGATCAGTGCCTCCCAGTTGACCACTTCCGCCCGGATGAAGCCGCGCTCCATGTCGGTGTGCACCCGGCCGGCAGCTCTGGGCGCGGTCGCACCCTGCTCGACCGACCAGGCGCGCACTTCTCGCCCGCCCACGGTGGTGAAGAAGGTGATCAAGCCCAGGGTGCGGTAGGCGGCCCACACCAGCGTTTCCAGACCCGGCCGCGCCATGCCCAGGCCCGCGCGGTACTCGGCGGCCTCGGCGGGCGGCCACTCGTTCAGGTCGGATTCCAGTTGCGCGCACAACAGCGTGTACTGCGCGCCCTCCTCCGCTGCCAGCGCCGCCACCGCCGCTGCGTAGGCGTTCCCATCGGGCAGTGCGTCCTCGTCGACGTTGGCTACGTACAGGCGCGGCTTCGCGGTCAACAGGCTCAACTGGTGCGCCAGGCTGGCCTGCGTCTCATCCAACGTGGCCCAGCGGCCGGCGCGCTCGCCGCGCTTCAGGCGCGCCAGCAGCTCTTCCAACATCTCCAACTCCGCCGCCGCGTCTTTCGGGCGCGCCTTGGCCGTGCCGCGCGTCTTCTCCAACCGCTTCTCGACGGTCTCCACGTCCGCCAGGATCAACTCCAAATCCAGCGTTTCGACGTCCCGCACCGGGTCCAGGCTGCCGTCGACGTGCGCCACGTTGGTGTCCATGAAACAGCGCGCCATCACCGCGACGGCGTCCACCTCGCGGATGTGGGCCAGGAAACGGTTGCCCAACCCCTCCCCGCGGTGCGACCCGCGCACCAACCCGGCGATGTCGACGAACTCGATTGTGGCCGGGGTGACGTGTTCCGGCCCCACCAGCGCCGCCAACGCCTCCAGACGGGGATCGGGCACCGTGGCGATGCCGCGGTTCGGGTCGATGGTGGTGAACGGGTAAGGGGCCACGGCCACGCCGGCCTTCGTCAGCGCGTTGAACAGGGTCGACTTGCCGACGTTGGGCAGCCCGACGATGCCGACGTGCAGGCTCACGTTGCTCCTTCTTCCTGCTGCGGTTGCTCTCGGATGGGCAGCGCGATGGTGAAAGTGGTCCCTGTGTTGAGAATCGAATCGACCCACACCCGCCCGCCGTGGCGCTCGATGATCGATTTGACGATTGCCAGCCCCAGCCCGGTCCCCGGCACGTCGATCGATTCCTTGCGCCGGATGCGGAAGAACTTCTCGAACAGCCGCACCTGGTCTTCCGGGGCGATGCCGATGCCGGTGTCGGTGACCGAAATGAGGATCTGGTCGGTTGTGCGCATCTTCACCGTCACCTTACCGCCTTCTGGGGTGTACTTGATCGCGTTGTCGACCAGGTTGGCGATGGCCTGTCGCAGCATCGTCGCGTCGCCGTAGATCACCGGCGCCGGGTCCGATGGTTCCAGGCGCAGCGTCAGCCCTTTGGCGGTCGCGCGGGCGCGCATATTGTCCACGGCTTCGACGATCAGCGCGCCGACGTAGCAGGGCTTCTCCTCCATCCCCACGCCGGCTTCGATGCGGCCCAGGTTCAGCAGGTCTTCCACCAATCCGGCCGTCTGCTCGATGCCGGTGAGGATTTTGTCCAGGTAGTCCTGCTGTTTTTCCGTCAGGCTGCCCACCATCGGCATCATCGTCGCGTAGCCGCGCATGAAGGTGAGCGGCGCGCGCAGGTCGTGCGAGACGGTGGCGACGAACTCGGACTTCATCTCGTCCAGTTCCTTGAAGTGGGTGACGTCGCGCATCACCACGACGCGGCCCATGTTCTCGCCGTCGGCGCTGAGGATGGTGGAGGCGTTGGCGTAGAACGTGCGCCCGTTGGGCAGCGGCACTTCTTCGACCAGCGACTCGTTGCGGCTCATCGGCTCTGTGAAGATTTTGACCAGCGGCGGCTCCAGGTGTACCTCGTCGACCTTTTGCTCCATCACCTCGCGCGCTCTCAAATTCAGCGTCTGCTCGGCGGCGGGGTTGATCAACAGAATCCGGTCGTCTCGGTCGGTGACCAGCACGGCGTCTTTGGTGCTGGCGAGGATGGCGGCCAACCGCCGCCGTCCGCCCTCCGCCATCTGGAACAGGCGTGCGTTTTCCACCAGCACCGCCGTCTGCCCGGCCAACGTCGAGAGCAGGTCCACCTCCGAAGGCTCGAAGCGGCGCGGTTTGGGATACCCCACCCAGATCACGGCCACCGTGCGTCCCTTGCCGCGTACGGGCAGCGCGATGGCGGCCTGCACTTCGCGCGGCGCCGAGGCCACTTCTTTGCCCAAGGGCGATTGCGACAGGTTTTCGATCAACAGAGGTTCCTCGCTGTCGCGGCAGCGCACGGCCAATGCGCGGTCCAGCCAGCCCAGCCCGTCCATGCTCTTGCCGCGCCCCATCACGACTTGTGGGTCTCCCGTCGCCGCGAGCAGGATGATGCGCGAGATCGACGCGCCCGTCGTCTCCAACGCGCCTTCGAGGATAATCGGCATGCCCGTCGACAGGTCGAGTGTGGCGGAGACTGCCTGGCTGACGCGCAGCAGGAGGGAGAGTTCTTCGAGGCGGCCTTTCAACCCGACGCGCATCTTCTCGAACGCGTGGCCCAGTTGGGCCACTTCGTCCTCGCCTGCCACGTGGACCGGATTGTCCAGATCGCCGGCGGCGATGCGGCCGGCAGCCCCCGCCAGCAGATTGAGCGGGCGGGTGAGCTGGTTGGTGATGATGAACACCGCCATGCCGATGATGACGGTCAGCACCACCAGCAGGCCCAGCAGGGGCTGTGCGATGTTGATCGCCAGGTCCAGCACGATCTCGTATGGCAGCGAGACGACCACGGCCCAGTCGTGCCCTTCGACCGTGAAGTAGCAGACCAGCTCGCGGGCGTTGGTCAACGAGTTGCGGCTCTCGCTGATCCATCCCCGTCCTTCCGCCAGGTTGCTGTCGATGGGGTCGCTCTGGTCCAGCACCCACTGATCCAGCAGGCGCTCCGATTGCGGGTGGATGACGATGATGCCGTCGGCGTTGACCACGAACCCCTCGCCCTCGTTCATCGTGTTTTGCAGGCCGTCCAGAATCTCGTCGATGATGGGACTCATCTCGATGCCGACGCGTCCCACCAGCACGCCGGCGTGTGTGCCGCCGGTGCTTTCGAGCGGGCTTTCGAACGAGAGGATGACTTCGCCGTCCAGAGTGCGATGGACGGCCGTGTTCCACAGGGCCTCGGTGGTCATGACGATGTCCAGCATGACGCGTTCTTCACCGGTGAGGGCGGTTTCGGTTTCCGTCGCCGGGGGGTAGGTGCAGATGACCTGGCCCTGCGGATCGTAGGCGGTGAGGCGGTTGAAGTAGGGCAGCATCTGCAAGTCGCTGCGCAGGCGTTCCTGACACACCGCTTCGTCTCCGCCCCACAGCGCCGGGTCGGCCGAGAATTGCTTGATCAGGCTCTGGCCGGTCGAAATGAACGAAGCGATCTCCTCCGCGCCGTTAGTGGCGTCGCGGGCCAGCGCGTTCACCGCTTGTTGTGTGGCCATCTGGACGGCGGTTTGGAAGACGGCGTAGATCAGGATGGCCATCGAGAAGACGAAGACGGGGATGAGGGCGAAGAGGAAGCGCCGGCTGAGGCTGAGCGTGTAGGGCGGTGGGCGGTATGCTTCGACGGTCGGCTTCAGCCGGGGATGGGTGAAGCCGATCTGTAGCAGCAGGCCGTGCAACAGGGCTTCCAGCACGCCGAATAGGATGGCGAATTTTTGAATCGACAGGGTGTAGTCCAACGTGGCCAGTTGGCTGCCTGGCTGGTAGAACGGCGAGAAGTAGACGAAGTAGACGGAGAGGAAGGTGGAGACGATCATCACCGGCCACATCGTGATGCAAGCGGTCAGGAAAGCGACCAGCGGTTGGCGGAGCAACGCGGGCAGCCGCCCGGCGTAGTTCTGGTGGAGCAAGTAGGCGATCAAGGTCGCCTCGAAGGCCAGGGTGAACGGCTCCAAGAGGCTGTGACTGGTGGCCCCGGCGCGGAAGATGCCGGCCAGCAACCCAATGATCGCGGCGGGGCCCATGCCCAGCCACGCCGCGGCAATGGCGATAGGTATCATCCCCAACAATGGCAGCGTCGGGGGGATCGGCTCCGCTGCCAGGAACGGCGGCGGCAGCAGCCCCAGGTGCGTGGGATCGAGCGAGAGGGTCAGCAGCAGCGTGTTGAGCACCGGCGTGGTTACGCACAGTGCGACGAAGAGGGCGAGGCGAGGCCTCTTGAGGCGGGCAAAATCGCGCCGCCGGCGCAGGACGATGAAGAGGAAAATGAACGTATAGACGGTCAGGATGAGATAGGCTTCCCATCGGCCCGGTCGTTCGAACAGGGGAAGAAAACTGTGCCCCCAGAGCTGGAATTCCATACGCGATTATGCCCTCAGGTGTCGTCTCATCGGTCGCTTGAGACGATTATACTCCAAATGTGGAAAATCAAAAATGGCGCTTGGCATGAGATCAATCACTTGTGGGGGTATCCCACCGGGCTATTTGGGTGAATTGGACGTGCAGGGGAGGCCCTTCGAACCAGTGTGCCCAGAGTGCCAGCTCGGCCCGCTGCCCCGCGTCGTCGACGGTGGCAGCGAGTTCGTCGTTGATCCGGAACTCGCAGGTGTGGCCGTCGCACGTCACCCGCAGGCGGTTGGGCGATGCGCCGCGGTGGATGTGGGGGAACGCTTGCCAGGGCACTCGGGGGGCCTCTGCCACGCCGTCGGTTGCGAGCACGGCTGTGTAGCCGTCCCCGCCGATGGCGAAGGCCGTCGTGCCGACGGCCAGCCCGTACCCGTTGAAGTCGGCGCCGCTCACCGGCTGCGCCACTACCTCCAGGCTGAACGCGTCGCTGCCGCCTGCGAGCGGGTAGCGTTGCACCGGGTCACTGGTCGATGCGGTCAACGTGATCGGACGGTCGGCGCGCCAGGTCGGCGGCGTGCCCGCGTGCGGCGACCCCCAGCCCGCTCCCAACGCGGTCGCCAGCAGCCCTCCGCCTGCCAGAACCAGCGCCAGAGCCGCTACAGCCCCTTTCCAAAGCCAACTCGGTGGATGTTCCTCGCCTGCCATTCCCGGCTCCTCTGAAAACAGTAAAGACTATTCCGAAAATAGGTCTCACCACCGGCACGTCATTGCGAGGGCGCGAAGCGCCCGAAGCAATCCCCACCATCGAGCGTGGAGATTGCTTCGCCGCCCTTCGGGCGGCTCGCAATGA
>JAFGOJ010000320.1 GCA_016926575.1 Anaerolineae bacterium
ACCGCAGGTTCCCCCGGCGGGGTGCAGGGGCGGAGCCCCTGCAAGGCATTGTTAACCGAGGGCGGCGGGTTTGAAACCCGCCCTACAGGGCCGTAGGCTTATTTTCTAAACAGAGGACACATGGAAGAACGTCTGCAAAAAATTATGGCGCGCGCCGGGCTGGGTTCCCGCCGCGCGTGTGAGGACCTCATCCGCGCCGGGCGGGTGGCGGTCAACGGCGTTGTGGCCCAACTGGGCCACAAGGCCGACATCAACGTCGACCGCGTCACCGTAGACGGGAGGGAGATAGCAGCGGGCGGGCGCAAGGTCTACGTGGCCCTGTACAAGCCGCGCGGCGTGCTCTCCGACGCGGGCGACGGGAGCGGGCAGGTGTCTACAGTGCTGGACCTGGTGCCGCTGCCGGGCCACGTCTTCCCCGTGGGCCGGCTGGACCTGCGCAGCGAGGGGTTGATCCTGCTGACCAACGACGGCGATCTGGCCTACCGCCTCACGCACCCCAGCTTCGGCCACGAGAAGGAGTACAAAGTGCTCGTCGAGGGGGCACCCAGCGAGGACGTACTGGAGCGCTGGCGACGGGGTGTCTTCCTGGACGGGCGGCGCACGGCCCCCGCCGAGGTCTCCTTCGCCGGCCGCCAAGACGATTCTACCTGGCTGCGCGTCGTGCTCCACGAAGGGCGCAAGCGCCAGATTCGCCGGGTCGCGGCGATGTTGGGCTGCCCGGCGCACCGCTTGATCCGCGTCCGCATCGCTACGCTGCGCCTGGGCAACCTGGCCCCCGGCCAGTGGCGCAATCTGACGGACGCAGAGGTGCGGACATTGAAGGAATCCGTCAAGAGGAGACAGAAAAGGACTTGAAAGCTTCTACGATTGCCATCGACGGGCCGGCTGCGTCCGGAAAGAGCACTGTCGGTGAATTGCTTGCCCAGCGGTTGGGCTATCTCTACTTCGACACCGGTGTGATGTACCGCGCCGTGACCTGGATGGCCCTGGCTCGCGCTATTCCTGTGGAGGACGAACCCGCGGCCACCGCGCTGGCCGAGTGCCTGCACATCGATGTGACACCTCCCACTGCCGACGACGGGCGGCAGGTCACGGTCCTGGCCGACGGCACCGACATCACCTGGTCGATCCGCCGCCCGGAAGTCGATGCCAACGTGTCACTCGTTTCGACCTACGGCGGCGTGCGCGCGGAGATGGTGCGCCAACAGCGGCGCGTGGCCGGCGGCGGGCACATCGTGATGGTCGGGCGCGACATCGGCACCGTGGTGCTGCCGGACGCCGACCTGAAGGTCTACCTGGACGCTTCGGTGGAGGAGCGGGCGCGCCGCCGCTGGCGCGAGTTGGAGCGGCGCGGCGAACCGGCCGACTACGCCGACGTGTTGGCCATGATGCGCCGCCGTGACGCGATTGACAGCGGCCGCGACATCGCGCCGCTGAGTGTCCCCCCTGGCGCAGTCGTGGTCGATACGACGGATTTGAGCATCTCCGAAGTGGTCGAGCGGGTGATGCAGTTGGTGTATGAGCGAGACAGAGACGGCGCCTAAATCGCTCCACAAAGAGCAGGTGCAGGTGGCCCAGGCGGCCGGCATGATCGCACTGGGGAACGTCGCCAGCCGGGTGCTGGGTCTGGTGTGGGTGATCGTCAAATCGGGCCTGTTCGGCGCCGGCCCCGACGTGAGCGCCCTCGACGCCGCGCTGCGCATCCCCAAGACCATCTACGATCTCCTGGTGGGCGGCATGATCACCTCGGCGCTCGTGCCGGTGCTCTCCGAATACGCTGCCCCCGAGCGACGGGATGAACTGTGGCACCTGCTGGGCGTGCTGACGGGGGCGGCCTCGCTGATCGTGTGCGGGTTCCTGCTCGTGGGCGAGCTGTTCGCGCCCCAACTGGTCTGGTTGATGGCGGGCGGACTGTCGGCCCCGACGCGCGCCCTGGCGACCGGGTTGCTGCGGCTGGCCCTGCCGGCGGTCGTTTTTCTCAATCTGGCGGGCATCTTGAGCGGCGCGCTGTACGCGCTCAAGCGTTTTGCCTACCCGGCCTTCACCGCGGCCGTCTTCAACGCGGCTGTGGTCGTTGTGGCGCTGGTGGTGGGGCGGCAATGGGGCGTGCGCAGCATGGCGGTCGGCTTGGTGCTGGGGGCGCTGCTCCAGGTGCTGCTGCAACTGCCGGGCCTGCGCGACGCGCGGTTGCGCTTCGCCATCGACCTACACCATCCCGCCCTGCGCCGCATCGGCGCGCTGTATCTGCCCATCCTGGCCGGCTTGATGGTCGACAACCTGCTATCGGTCGTCCTGAGCTACAATCTGGCCTCTCGCCTGGGCGATTCGGCCATCTCGTGGATGGAGTACGCGGCCCAGATCATTCAGTTTCCCCTGGGTTTCGTCGTCACTGCCATTTCGATTGCCATTCTGCCCACGCTTTCTCAGCACGCCACGGCGCGGGAGGTGGGCGCGTTCCGCGTCACCTTGTCTCAGGGCCTGCGCCTGGTGCTGGCTCTGGTCATCCCTGCTACGGTGGGGCTATACGTGCTGGCGCATCCCGTCGTGGCGCTCGTTTTCGAGCACGGCGACTTCACCCCCGCCGACACGCTGGCGGTGGCCGAGGCGCTGCGCTACCACCTGGTTGGGCTGATCTTCGCGGCGGTGGACCAATTGCTCATCTTCGCCTTCTACGCGCGCAA
>JAFGOJ010000321.1 GCA_016926575.1 Anaerolineae bacterium
GCCCGGTCTCCTGACCGGGCGGAACGGCGGGTCAGGAGACCCGCAACGACAGGAGCCATTTTCGTTTATCGGTTGTGAGCGCAGCGACCATGGCCTCTATTCCGAAAATAGACCGCGTTCTTGCTTCCGCCGGGTCCGTGACCCGGCAGAAGCGCCGGTCGTGGACCCGCGCCGAGCGGGCGTCACGCTGAAAGCGTGACCTACATTTTCGCCCATTGGTTATGAGCGCAGCGATCATGGCCTCTATTGCGTGTACATCCCACCCGGGTCCAATTCCTCACGCAGCAGGCGCAATTCGTCCGTGCCAGGGGGCGGCGTCTCCTGTACGTCCGCCGCTGCCCGCAGGTCCCACCCCACCTCGGCCTGGACCGCCTCCCACGTCACGCCCGGGTGGAGGCTCACCACCGTCATCTCCCGCGATGCCGGGTCGAATCCCATGACGCACTTGTCGGTGACCACCACCTGCGGGCCGCCGCCCGGCAGCCCCAGCGCGGCCCGCTCAGCGCCGCCGCCCAAGTGCCCCGGGCTGGTGACGAAGTCCAGCCGCTCCACGAACGAGCGCCGGCCCAGCCGCATCACGATGAAGACCTGCTGCGCGTTGGTGGCGATCTCGCACGCGCCGCCGCTGCCCGGCAGGCGCACCTTGGGCCGGTCGTACCCGCCAATGACGGTGGTGTTCATATTACCGAAGCGGTCGATCTGCGCACCGCCCAGGAACGCCACCTCGATCCGCCCACCCTGCAGGTACAGCCCGAACAGGTCGACCATCGAGCAGACCGACAGCGCGCCGCTGACCAACGTCGGGTCGCCAATAGAGAGCGGCAGGCGCGCCGGGCGCGCGCCGTAGACCCCGCTCTCGTAGATCAGCTCCAGGTCGGGGGCCACGGTGCGCCGCGCCAGGTTGCAGGCGACGTTGGGCAACCCCACGCCCACGAATACGGTGCGCACGCCCGCCAGCGCCCGCGCTGCGGTGACGATCATCATCTCGGACGCGCTATACGTAGCGGCCATAATTCACCCCCTCGGCCCACGCCTCACCGGCCGCTAACCGCTTCCACGCATCCGGCGGCAGCTTCTCCAGATACGAAGCACGGTCCGCCACGCCGTAAACCCATTCATCCAACCAGGCACGGGTCTGCGCTTCGTCCCGGCTGGCCTCGTCCCAGGCCAGGTAGAAGTCGTTGTCGCGGTCGTAATACCCCTGGACGTAGGACGGGTGCGCGCCGTGCGGCTCGTGGACCACCGCGTCGACTACCAGGCTGGGGATCGCCGTCCGGTTGGGATCGGAGCGAATCACCGCCTCGTCCACGATCTCCTCCACCACCACAACCACGTGACGCGCGGCAAAAGCGGCTTCCTTCTGCACGCCCAGCAGGCCCCAAAGCTGCGCGTTCCCGTTACGGTCGGCGCGCTGGGCGTGGAGGATCGCCACGTCGGGGTTGAGCGGCGGCACGACGGCGATGGAGCCGTCGCCATACGGGCTTTCCACCGACCGGATGCGCGGGTTGGCCTGCGGCAGGTCGCTCCCTGCGTAGGAACGCAGGGGGAAAAAGGGCAGCCGGTAGGCCCCGGCCGTGTACCGCCCCACCATCCCAAAGTGGGAATACTCCTCGATCTCCAGGGGGGCGGGGATGCCCTTCTCCACTGCCCGGCGGATGGCGTGCAGCGACCCGACGCCGGGGTTGCCCAGGTACGAGAAGACCAACTTGCGCGCGCACCCCGCCGCGACCATCTGGTCGTAGATCAAATCCGGCGTCATCCGGCACAACGTCAGATCGCAACGCCCCTGGCGCATAATCTCGTGGGCCGCCGCGAAGCAGATACAGGCCGTGAACCCCTCGATCGCCACCGTGTCGCCGTCGTGGACGTAGGCGGCCATCGCCTCCTTCATCCCCATCACCTTGGTCATTTCATCGTTTGTCATTTGACCAGTTCCCGCTCTGCTGCTCGCAAGATGTCGTCCAACTCCCGTTCCTGTGCCTCGTCCAACGGCGGCACCACGTATTCGGCCAACAGGCGCGCCGCCTCTGCCTGGGCGCGTTCGACCATGCCCTCGCGCCCGGCGGCGTCCCAGGCGTCCCAGGGCCGCCGCTCGGCCAGACGGGTGTGCAACATCTCCCCGCCGCGCAAGGCGCGCACGGTGTGGCGCTCGCTGAGGAAGTTGTGCGGGCCGTCCATCACCGCAGCGATCACCTCCACCGCCAGCGCGCTCTCGTCCACCGCCAGCCCGCGCCGAATGCGACGCACGGCAGCGGCGACCTCGTCGTCCAGCACGATCTGGGCGTAGGAACTGAGCGCCCCCCCACCCGTCTCGCCGATGCCCGAGAGCTCATCCGCCCCGGCGAGTGCCGGGACGATCGCGTTGAGCGCCCGCTCGTATCCGTTCTGGAAGTTCGGCAGGTGGACGTCGGTGGACAGGCCGTAGACGTTGACCGGCAGGCCGTAGTGATGGGCCAACTGGACCGTGGCGGCCGACACCAGCCCCACCTCCGCCCCACCCCAGGCCGTGCCGCCCGTGCGCAGGTCCATCATCGCCAGCCGCCCGTGGTACACGACCGGCAGGCCCGGGCGCACCGCCTGGGCCAGCACCAGCGCGGCCAACACCTCGGCGTTTTGCTGGGCCAGCGCCCCCGCCAGCGTCATCGGCGCTGTCGCTCCGGCGATGGGGCACGGCAGCGGACCAAGTGGGATACCCAGCCGCGCCACCTCGACGATGGACTCCGCGGCATCGTCGGGGAAGAAGAGCGGGCTGACGGGCGAGACGCCCAGCGTGAGCACCTCGGCGGGCGGGCCGACGACCGCGGCCATCCGCGCCGCGTAGTGCACCTCCGCAGCCGTCTGTACACCGGGCCCGTGGAGCGGCTTGACGGTGTGAGACAGCGTGTGGCGCAGCATCGCCAGTGACATCACCGCCCCCGGCACGTCCTGTGGCGTGAAGAACGGCGTGACCGTGGTGACGCTGTCCAGCGCATCCAACAGGCGCGCTGCGTCCTGCACGTCCTGCACCGTCGCCGGGCGGCGTTGCCCGGTCTGCGGGTCGTACACCTCGCGCGCGCCGCCCAGGTTGTGCCAGTGCAGACTGCCATCCCCCAACACCGCCGCCTGCCCGCCCCGCCCGCGAATCGTAACCCGGCGCGGGCAATGGGCCACCGCGCCCTCGACCACGTCTGGCGGCAGGCGCACCCGCGCGCCCGTGATGCGCGCGCCCGCGCCCGCCAGCACCTCCCGCGCCCCGGCGTGGCCCAGCACAATGCCCACCTCGGCCAGGATGCGCAGGGTGGCTTGATGGATTGCCTGTACTTCGCTATCGTTTAGTACATTCCATTGCATGTCATTTGCCTATTCCGAAAATAGACCGTCTCGATGTAGGGCGGGTTTCTTACCCGCCGACCCTCGGTTACCATGACTTTGCAGGGGCTCCGCCCC
>JAFGOJ010000041.1 GCA_016926575.1 Anaerolineae bacterium
CTTCGCAGTTGCCTTTCCCGCCGCGAAAAGGGGGAGTGGGGGTTTTGCGGGCGGCGAAGCCGCCCGCAAAACCCCCAGTTCTCCCTTTGACGCACCAGGCGGGTAACTACTAGGCGCACAGCCTGAGCAGTTGCAGGCAATGAATCGATTATACTCCAGGGGGGCGAGGGGGGCAAGCGCACTACGATTGACAAGGGGAGTAAACGGTGTTACTCTTGAGCCTGTCATGCCGCCATTGGTTACGGTGATTATTCTGAACTGGAACGGGCGCCACTACCTGGCCCCTTGCCTGGACGCTCTTGAGGCCCAGACGTTCCGCGACTTCGAGATTGTCCTGGTAGACAACGGCTCTGTCGACGGTTCGGTCGAGTTGCTGCGCAGCGCCTACCCCAACGCCCGTTTGATGATCAATCGGGACAACGTGGGCTTTGCAGCCGGTAACAACCAGGCTGTTCGGGCGACCCATTCTGCGTTCGTTGCCACGCTGAATAACGACACCCAAGTCGAGCCGGGGTGGCTGGCGGCCTTGGTCGAAGCGATGGAAAGCGACGCACGGGTCGGTATGTGCGCCTCGAAGATGCTCTTCGCCCATCGCCGCGATATGATCAACTCGGCCGGCATCTCGGCCGACCGGGCCGGGATTGCCTGGGATCGTTTGGGTGGGGCACGCGACGACCTAAAAGCAGCGGCTCCGGAACCGATCTTCGGTCCCTGCGCCGGCGCTGCGCTGTACCGCCGCGCGATGCTCGACGAGGTTGGCCTGTTCGACGAGGATTTCTTTGCCTATTTGGAGGACGTCGACCTGGCCTGGCGCGCCCAGCTTGCGGGCTGGCACGCGCTCTACGTGCCTCTGGCGCGCGTCTACCACCACCATTCGGGCACGGCCGGAGAGGGGTCGCCGTTGAAGAACCGGCTGTTGGGGCGCAACAAAGTGTGGACGATCGTCAAGGATTATCCGCTGCCGCATCTGCTGTGGTACCTGCCCATTATCCTGTCGTATGACCTGGCGGCAGTCATGTACGCCGTTGTGCGTCAGCGGGACGTGAGCCCCTTGAGCGGGCGACTTGCGGCCCTGCGTGGTATTCCCGGCATGTTGCGCCGCCGGCGCAAGATTCAGCAGGAGAAGCGGATCAGCAGCGGGGAATTGCTGCGATTACTGGACCCTCTTAGCCCGCCCTGGCGCGTGCCGGAGCGGTACACACATCTCAAACCGGCAACGCGGACTACCCCAGCGCCTCCGTCAGAGACCTGATGTCGTAAAACGGGCCGTCGGCCGGCGCGACCTTCCTGATCGCCACTTCGATCAGCGGCAGGCGGTGCTCCTCTCCCCTATCGTTCAGCGTCACGTACCCTTGCTGGCGCTCCTCGGGTGTGTGGTAGGGCTGCAGCTTCGCTTCGATGTTGGCCTGCATCTCCCGCGCCAGCTCGTCGACCCGCTCGGCGGTGGTGACGACCAGAAACCGCCCCCCGCCGCTGTAGCCCAGAAAATCCTCTCGCCCGCCCGACCTTTCCACCGCATCGCTCATTCCCTGCACCACAGCAGCGAGCGCGTCCTGGACGGCGAAAAACCCGTGCGACGACTCGTAGGCGTTCAAATATCGCAGCGTCACCCCAATCAGGGCCCAGTCTGGCCCCTCACGCAGCAGGTCTCGCAACCGCTTGCGCACCAGCCGCCCGCTGGGTAAGCCGGTCACCGGATCGGTCAGGTTTTCCGCCGCGGCCCGGCGCAGGGCGTTGCGAATTCGTAGCGTCACCTCGTCCGGGTCAAAGGGGATGCCGATGAAGTCGTCCGTGCCGAGCCCCAGAGCCGCCAGCCGGTGCTCCCGTTTCGCGCCGCGCGCCATGATGACCAGGTGCGCGTGTTGTGTGCGTGTCGTGGCGCGCAACTGCTTGCATACCTGGAACCCGTCCATATCGGGAAGGTGCGCGTCCACCAACACTGCCTGTGGGATGGTCCGGCGGCAGAGCGCCAACCCCTCCGCAGCGCTTGTGGCAGCGCCCACCTCGAAATTCGCTTCCTGAAACGGCCCTTGCAACATTTCGATGATGATGGGGTCGGGCTCGATAATGACGACTTTTCCTTCTGACATAAGCCTATCCTTTGCTCAAGAGGATACTTGAATTGTAACTGCTCACGCAGTTGCCTTTCCCGCCGCGAAAAGGGGGAGTGGGGGTTTTGCGGGCAGCGCAGCCGCCCGCAAAACCCCCTGTTCTCCCTTCGACGCGCCAGGCGGGTAACTGCCAGGCGCACAGTCTGAGCAGTTACCTCGAATTGTACCCATGAGAGGAGAATTGTCAATGACAGAACCTGTGGTATGATTCCGAGAATGCAAAACGGGTGAACGGAGGTAACCTACGTGACTGTGTTGAAAACGACGTTGGAGAACGGGCTGACCGTTCTGCTGAAAGAAAGCCACATCGCACCGGTAGCCAGTTTTTGGATCTGGTACCGCGTCGGCAGCGGCAATGAGCACACCGGCATCACCGGCAGCTCCCACTGGGTCGAACATATGCTCTACAAGGGCACACCGAATTGGCCCAAGGGGTCCATCGACCACGCCATCTCTCGCGTGGGTGGGGTGATGAACGGCGCCACCTGGTACGACTTCACCACCTATTACGCGACCATGCCGGCCGGTAAGATCGGGATCGAGATGGAGATCGAAGCCGACCGTATGACTGCTGCGCTGTTCGACCCCCAAGACGTCGAATCGGAGCGCACGGTGATCATCAGCGAGCGCCAGGGTGCAGAGAACGACCCGCTCTTCTTGCTTGGCGAAGAGGTCATGGCCACCGCGTTCCGCGTCCACCCCTACGGGCACGAGACGCTGGGCCATATGTGCGACCTGGAGGGCATGTCGCGGGACGATCTCTACCATCACTATCAGACCTACTACGTTCCAAACAACGCCATCGTCGTGGCCGTGGGCGATGTTTCGGCGCAGGAGATGCTGGCGCGCATCGAGCAGCTCTTCGGCGCGATTCCCGCCCGCCCGCTGCCCAGGCGCGTCCGCCCGGTCGAACCGCCCCAGCAGGGCGAGCGCCGCGTCGTGCTGGAGGGCGACGGCAGCACGGCCTACGTCACTCTGGTCTTCCATACCCCACCCCCCACCGATCCCGACTTCTGCCCGCTGGTGGTGCTCGATTCGGCCCTCAGCGGGGCCAGCGGGATGGCCCTCTTCGGCGGCGGGGGCACCAACAACAGCTCTCGCCTCTACCGCGCCCTGGTCGATACCGAACTGGCGTCCGACGTGGACGGCAGCCTCACGCCCACCGTCGACCCCTTCGTCTACTCGCTCACCGCTACGGTGCGCTCCGCCCGCAACCCCATCGATGTGGAGCAGCGGATGTGGGACGAACTGGCCCTCCTCTCCGACAACTCGATCACCGACCAGGAGCTGACCAACGCGATCAAGCAAGCTAAGGCGCGCTTTGCCTACTCCAGCGAGTCTGCCACCGGGCAAGCCTTCTGGCTTGGGTGGAGCGAAATCTTCGCCGACTACGACTGGTTCGTGGCGTACCTGGACCGGCTCAGCGCCGTCACTTTGGACGACGTCCGCCGCGTGGCGCAACGCTACCTCAAGCGCTCGAATGCCACCGTTGGCCACTACATGCCAACGAATAAATGATGAAATGACAAATGATAAACGTTTTTCATTTCTTCATTTTTAATTGGAGGTTTTATGTCTATTCCCGGACCCGATGACGTCAAACGATACGAATTGTCCAACGGCTTGGTCCTGTTGGTGCGTCAAAACCACGCCAGTCCGTCCGTGGTGATCAGCGGCTACCTGCCCGTGGCTGCCCGCGACGAACCCGCCGAGCAGGCCGGGTTGTCCGCCTTCACTGCCGATGCCCTCAGCCGGGGCACGATGCACCGCTCGTTCAGCCAGATTTACGAGGCGGTCGAGGCGGTCGGCGCCAGTTTTGGCTTCTCTTCCGGCCGCCACTTCACCGGCTTTGGCGCTAAAAGCCTGGTCGAGGACTTGCCCCTCACGCTCGACGTCCTCTCCGACGTCCTGCGCAATCCCACCTTCCCCAAAAACGAGGTGGAAAAGCTGCGCGGCGAAATCCTGACCGACCTGGAAGAGCGCGCCCACGACACGCGCGACATGGCCGGACTGACCTTCAATACGCTGGCCTACCCCGCGGCCCATCCCCACAGCCGCAGCGTCTCCGGCTATATCGAGACCGTCTCCGCCCTGACCCGCGACGACGTTGTCGCGTTCTACCGCCGCGGATACGGGCCGCAGGGAATGGTGCTTACCCTCGTCGGTGCGGTCGAGCCGGAGCAGGCGCTGGCACGCGTGGAGGATGCCTTCGGCGACTGGAGCGGTGCGTCCCCCGTGCGCGATCCGCTGCCGCCTGCCCTGCCGCTTACCGAGGTGCGCCGGGAGGACGTCGCCATCCCCGGCAAGACCCAATCCGACCTTATCATGGGCGCGCCCGGACCCGCCCGCACCGACCCGCACTTCCTCGACGCGCTCCTGTGTAACACGATCCTCGGCGTCTTCGGCATAATGGGCCGGCTGGGCGAGACCGTCCGCGAGCAGCAGGGCCTGGCTTACTACGTCTACAGCCGCGTCACCGGCGGCGTCGGCCCCGGCCCGTGGACGATGATCGCCGGGGTCAACCCGGCCAACGTGGAGCGCGCCGTCGAGAGTATCCGCGCGGAGGTGCGCCGCATACAACAAGAACCGGTTCCGGCGGACGAACTCGCGGACAACAAAGCCTTTATCGTGGGCAGCCTGCCCCTGCGTTTGGAAACCAACGAGGGCGTGGCTTCCGCGCTGCTCGATATGGAACGCTACGGGCTGGGCCTGGATTATCTGCGCCGCTACCGCGGCCTGATCGAGGCGATCACGCCCGAGCGCGTTCAGGCTGCCGCGCAGCGCTGGCTCGACCCCGACGCCTACGCCCTCGCCGTCGCCGGGCCGCCGCGCGAATAGGAGGCTGTATGTTCGTCGGCGTCGACCTGATCGAAGTGGCCCGCGTCGAGCGCGCGCTCGTGCGCCACGGCGACCGGTTCCTCGCACGGGTCTTCACGCCGGCCGAGGTGCTCTACACCCGCGCTCACGCCCCCGAGTTGGCCGCCCGCTTCGCAGCTAAGGAGGCCGTCTCCAAGGCCCTGGGCGTGGGGATGCTGATGCTGGCGCGGGACGGCGTCCGCTGGCGCGAGGTCGAGGTCCTCGGCGACTGGCGCGGTCGCCCCGAGGTGTACCTCACCGGCCGTGCCGCCGAACGCGCCGCCGAGCTGGGCATCGTTCAATGGGCCGTCAGCCTATCCCACACCCGCGACCACGCGATTGCATTTGTCGTCGGTACCTGCTCAGGCTGTGCGCCTGACAGTTTCCCGCCTGGCGCGTAGAAGGGAGAACAGGGGATTTTGCGGGCGGCGCAGCCGCCCGCAAAATCCCCACTTGAATTCGTGGCTAAAAAATAATTGACTGCCGCAGGGAGCAAATGCACCCCCTTTGCTCCCTTGTTTCGCCTTCCTGCCCGCTTTGCGGTATAATACGGGGTGAGTTCATCCGCAGCGAGGAGGAGCCTCTTGGATATTGGGAACGTCAACCGTGTAGACATCGAACAGGAAATGCGCAGTGCCTATCTGGACTACGCGATGAGTGTCATCGTTGCGCGGGCGCTGCCCGACGCGCGTGACGGCCTCAAACCGGTCCAGCGGCGCATCCTCTACGCGATGAGCGAACTGGGCCTCAGGTCGGGCTCATCCTACAAGAAATCCGCCCGTATCGTCGGCGAGGTGCTGGGCAAGTACCACCCCCACGGCGATTCGGCGGTCTACGAGGCCATGGCTCGCATGGCCCAGGACTTCAGCCTGCGCTACATGCTGGTCGACGGGCAGGGGAACTTCGGCTCGATGGACGGCGACAGCCCCGCCGCGATGCGTTATACCGAAGCGCGCTTGGCCCCCATCGCCATGGAACTGCTGGCCGACATTGACAAGGACACGGTCGCCTGGACCGATAACTTCGATGGAACGCTTCAGGAACCGGTGGTTCTGCCGGCGCAGTTCCCCAACCTGCTGGTCAACGGCGCCTCTGGCATTGCCGTCGGCATGGCCACCTCGATCCCGCCGCACAACCTGGGCGAGGTCTGCGACGCGGTCGACTACCTGATCGAGCACTGGGACGAGCGGGACGACGTCACCGTCGAGGATCTGATGAAGTTCGTGCCCGGCCCCGACTTCCCCACCGGCGGCCTGGTCATGGGCAACGAGGGCGTGGTGCAGGCGTATGCCACGGGCAAAGGGCGCGTCGTCGTGCGCGCCGTGACCCACGTCGAGGAGATGTCGGGTGGGCGCAACCGCATCGTCATCACCGAACTGCCCTACCAGACCAACAAGACCGGCCTTCTGGAGCGCATCGCGTCGTTGGTGCGCGACGGGCGGCTGGAAGGCATCACCGACCTGCGTGACGAATCGGACCGGCGCGGGTTGAGCATCGTCATCGAGCTGCGCCGCGCCGCCCAGCCCCTCACCATCCTCAACCGCCTGTTCAAGTACACGCCGCTTCAATCGACGTTCGGCGTGCAACTGCTGGCCCTGGTCGACGGCGAACCGCGCTTCCTGACGCTCAAGCGGGCGCTGGAGATCTACGTCGAGCACCGCCGCGAGGTCATCGTCCGCCGCAGCAAGTACGAACTGGACAAGGCCGAGGCGCGCGCCCACATCCTCGAAGGGCTCAAGATCGCCCTCGACTTTCTCGACCAGGTTATCCAAACCATCCGCCAGTCCCCCGACGTGGAGACCGCCCGCACGCGCTTGATGGAGCGCTTCAACCTGACCGAGGTGCAGGCGCAGGCGATTCTCGACATGCAACTGCGTCGGCTGGCGGCCTTGGAGCGACAGAAGATTGACGAGGAGTACGAGGGCCTGATCCGCCAGATCGCTTACCTGCAGGACTTGCTGGCCTCCCCGCGCAAGGTGCTGGCCCTCATCCGCACCGACCTGGCCACGCTGAAGGAGACGTACAACGACGCGCGGCGCACGCGCATCGCACGCGAGGCATACGCTACGTTCGAAGAAGAAGACCTGGTGGCCGAGGAAGAGGTGCTCATCTCCATCACCCACCGCGGCTACGTCAAGCGGGTCCCGGCGCGCTCCTACCGTGCACAGGACCGCGGCGGGAAGGGCGTGATCGGCGTCACGCCGAAGGACGAAGACTCCGTGCTCTACTTCTTCTCCGCCGGCACGCTGGATTCGATTCTCTTCTTCACCAACCAGGGCAAGGTCTACTCCGAACGCGCATACCAGATTCCCGACGCCACGCGTACCTCGCGCGGGACGTTGATGGCGGCGATTCTGCCGCTCGACGCGGAGGAGCGGGTGACCGTGGCCGTGCCCGTGCGCGATTTCGAGGCCGGCGGCTTCCTCACGATGGTCACCGTCCAGGGACGGGTCAAACGCACCCCCCTGGCCGAGTTCGCCAGTGTGCGCCCCAGCGGGTTGATTGCCATGAACTTGGACTCGGGGGACGAGCTGGGTTGGGTGCGGCTGACGCCCGGCGAGGCGGACCTGATCCTGGTCACCGCGCAGGGGCAGGCGCTCCGGTTCAAGGAGGACGAGGTGCGGTCGATGGGCCGCGCTGCGGCCGGCGTCAACGGCATTCGCTTGGAGGAGGGCGACCAGGTCGCCAGCGCCGAGGTGGTCGTGCCGGGGGCGGATTTGCTGGTCGTCACGGCGAGGGGGTACGGCAAGCGCACGCCGCTCGAAGAGTTCCGCACCCAGGGCCGCTACACGAAGGGGGTGCTGTGTATGGGCGGATCGCTCAAAACGCGCGGGCCGGTGGCGGCGGCGCGGGTCGTGATGCCGTCCAGCGAGGTCACGCTCATCACCGTCGAGGGCATGGCCCTGCGCGCACCGGTGGATTCGATTCCGCAGATGCAGCGGCCGGCCCGCGGGGCCAAGGTTATGAACTTGAACAAGGGAGACCTTATTGCGTCGATGGCCGTCTTGGACAGTGTGCCGGAGGAGGGAAATGGAGGCTAATTTGTACGAGCGCCGGCCGGGGCAGACGCTGGCGTACCTGCCCGTGCCGGCCGTCGACACCTTGGCGGAGACGCTCGTGGCCCTCGCCAACGCGGACGGCGGGACCGTCGTCCTGGGGGTGGACGAGGACGGCCGGGCCAGCGAGGA
>JAFGOJ010000322.1 GCA_016926575.1 Anaerolineae bacterium
AAATGGGTTCCGGTCAACGCGCCTGTAGGGGCGACGCATGCGTCGCCCCTACAGGCGATTTTCGTTCATCGGCGGCGAGCGCCAGATTATGGCCTCTCTTGTTCCGCCCGGTCTCCTGACCGGGCGGAACGGCGGGACCTCACCCCTCCCCCGCCCACCTGCGGTGGGCACCCGCTCCCCTCTCCCGCAAAGCGGGAGAGGGGAGCGGGAAAGGCGGCGTAGCCGCCTTGTTCACCCGTTCGTGGGAATGACTTTACAGGTCCAGCCGCATCTCGATGCGGCGGAATGACTCGAAATACCCCAGCTCCTGCAGGGCGGGCCAGTGTGGGTCGTCGACGGGCAGGTTCTCGCTTTTGGTGTCGCTGGTGGGGTGGCGCGCGTGCAGCGCGTGCGCCAAGGCCCGCCCCACCCGGCGCGGGTCGCCGCGCTCGGTCTGCAAGACCAGGCGGCTCAGTTGGAAGGTGGTGGGCTGGTAGACGATCCAGCCCCATTCCTCGCCGGGCAGGTCGACGCGCAGCGCGGCCAACCCGCCCGCATTGTTGAGGGATGCCGCCTCGTCCAACCAGGAAGGAATGCTATGACGGCGGTCGAGCAGGGCTACCGTCTGGGGATGATCGAGGATCTGCACTGTGTAGGGGCCGGCGTCAATCGAGGAGGGACCCGGCGGGCGGCGCACGATCAACAGCTCGCGCACCGCCTTGAATCCAAGCTCGTGGAACAGCCGCTCGGCTGGATCGTTGCCCATGATCACCTCCAGGATGATGTAGGGCACTTCGAGTTGGCGGGACTGGTCGATCAGGTGCTGCATCAGTGCGCGGCCCGTGCCGTGCTTGCGCTTATGCGGCAAGACGCCCAGCCGCGTGATCCAGGTGTGGCCGGGACGCACGCCCAACATCGCCAGGCCCAGCGTGTCTCCATCGTCCAGCGCGACGGCGGAACGGCCCATGTCGACGTCGTAGTGGTGGACGTACTCGGCCAGACGCGTGGCGTTCATCGGCATCGGCACGATGTAGTCGACCCGCGTCTGGTTGTACGCGGCGACCAGTTCGTCGATGGTGAACGCATCGGCGGGCGCGATGTGGAACGGCGGCGCGCCGCTCGTGCTACCTGCGTCGCAGGGGTGAGAGGGTGGGGACGGCGAGTGGAGAGAGACCATCGTCAATGTTGCGCTGGCTCATCGTCCCCCTCGCCCAGATAGTCGGCAATCTGAGAGGGGAACAATCTGGGGCTGATCGGTTTGGAGATGTAGCCGTCGCATCCATACGCGCGCGCCATCCGCTCGGCGGTGTAGGCGGGCCAGGCTGTCACCGCTACGATGGGGACGCTGGACAACTGCGGCATCGCTTTGAGCAGCGTCGCCAGGGTCTGTCCCTCCAGGTCGGGCAGGCCCAGATCGAGCAGGATCAGGTCTGGGTGCTCCTCCTCTGCCGTTCGCAGGCCGCTTTCGCCATCGGCAGCGTGGAGCAAGTGGTAGTCGTAGCGTTCCAGCGCGCGCCGCACCAGACGCGCGCTGGCGGCATCATCCTCGATGAGTAAGATTTTTTTCACTGGCTGTCACTCCCACGCACATTATATCCCATCTTGCCAAAGCCGCTACTCACGCACCCTTCCCGTTGCCAGATGGGTAGTGCTCGGCCACTTTGGCGAACAGATCGGCGGACTGGACCGGTTTGGCGAGGTAGTCGTCGCATCCGGCGGCCAGGAACCGCTCGCGGTCGCCGCGCATCGCCGACGCGGTCAGTGCGATGACCGGAATCTGCCGCAGTTCGGCGTCTGCCTTGATCCGCGCGACGACCTCCAGCCCGTCCATCCCGGGCAGGCTGATGTCCAGCAGGATCAGCGGCGGTTTCGACTCGCGCACCATCGCCAGTCCGGTGATGCCGTCTTCCGCTTCGACGACGGTGTAGCCACGGGATTGGAGCAGCTTGCGCACGATGCGCCGGTTGTGGAAGTTGTCTTCGATGTACAAAACGGTTTTCTGGTCCATAGATCAATCACCTAGCACGTCGACTGGGATGCTGGCGCTCGTCTTTGATTCAGATCTTGATGCCGCGCGATATGCAATGGCCTACTAGACGGTCATCGGCAAGCGGATGGTGAACGTGCTGCCCTTGCCCAGCTCGCTCTGTACCTCGATCGTGCCGCCGTGCAACTGGATCAGGTGGTTGGTGATGGCCAAGCCCAATCCGGTCCCTTCTTTCGTCCGCGCAGCCGATCCATCGACTTGCCGGAAGCGCTCGAAGATGACGTTCAGGTCGGCCTGGTTCATACCGATGCCGGTATCCGAGACCTGGATGACGCACCAGCCGTCCTCGCTGAACGCGCGCAGGCGAATTTCGCCCGTATCGGTAAACTTGACGGCGTTGGAGAAGAGGTTGTTGAGAATCTGGTTCAGGCGGACGCGGTCGGCCTCGATGGGGGGCAGCCCCTCTTCGGTTTCGGCCGAGACGTGCAGCGATTTGTTGACCAGCAACCCGGCGTTGCTCGTCAGCACCTCTTCGAGCAGGGGGGCGACGTACACCGTTTCCAGCTCCAGCGTCATGCGGCCCGCTTCGATCTTGGCCAGGTCGAGCACGTCGTTGATCAGGCGCAGCAAGTGCTGGCCGTTATCGTAGATGGCTTGCACGTCATTCATCGTCTCCGGGTCGATGCCTTCGCTCAGCCCCATCAACATGATTTCGGAATAGCCGATGATCGAGTTGAGCGGCGTGCGCAACTCGTGGCTCATATTGGCCAGGAACTCGCTCTTGAGCTTGTCGGCCTCCTGCACCTGGGCGAAGAGGCGCGCGTTTTCCAGCGCGGTGGCGATTTGCCCGGCCAGGGTGGAGAAGACGCTCAGGTCACCCTCGGTGAAGTAGTCCGGCTGGTCGTGCTGCACGTCGAAGACGCCCAGCACCACGCCGCCCGAAATGACCGGCACTGCGACCTCCGATTTCGTGTCGGGCAGCAACGGGTTGGGCAGGAAGTCGGGGGCCTGGGTGACGTCGTGGACGACGACGGCCTCGTGGGTGCGCGCGGCGCGTGCCACCAGGCTCTGCTCGCGGTCGAGGGGGATGGCGTGGCCGCGTTCGAGCATAACGCGTCCGGGTTCACCGTACCCGGCTTGCAGTTTGAGCAGGCCTTCGGCGGCGTCGAGGGCGTAGAAGTGGGCGTAGTACAGGTCGAAGCGCTCCTTGAGCAGGGAG
>JAFGOJ010000323.1 GCA_016926575.1 Anaerolineae bacterium
ATGGAGCGGTTGACCACGCGCTCGAAGGGCTCGCCGCGGTGGCGCGGGATGTTCTCGCGGATGCGGTCGAACACGACGATCGTATCCTGCACCGAGAAGCCGATCACGGTGAGGATGGCGGTGAGGAAGAGCGCGTCGACCTCCCATCCACCCAGGATGCCCATCAGCGCGTAGAAGCTCAGGGCGATCAGAATGTCGTGGAGCATTGCGGCGATGGCGACCGCGCCGTAGCGGAAGGCGTGCGACACGCGGCGGAAGGAGAACCAGATGAAGACCAGGATGATGACCGAAGCGACCAGCACAGCGCCTCCCGCAGCCTGAGTGACCTCGCCCCCGATGGTGGGGGAGACGGTCTCCGTCGTGCTGCGGTCACGATCCACCGGAGCGACGCGCTCGTCCATATCGGACAAGATGGCCTGCACCTGGTCGGGGGCGGCTTCGCGGGTGCGCACCTGCCAGGTATTCTCTTCGACCGCGCCCAGGCGTTGGACGATGGCCTCTTCCAGGCCGTGGTCGGCCAAGACGCCGCGCAGGGCTTGTTCGTCGGCAGAGGACTCGAAATGAATGACAAACAGACTGCCGCCGGTGAAATCGATGCCCAGGCGCACCGGCGTACCGAACTGAATCGTGCTGACCACCATTGCGACGATGCCCAGCAGGATGATGATTCCGGAGAAGACGTAGTACCAGCGTCGTTTCTCGACGATGTTGAACATGGTTACACCCCCAGGAGCCAGCGGTGGGATTGGAGCCAATCGCCCGCCAGGTGGAAGACCAGCCGGATGAACGTGCGCGTGGCAACGACGGCGGTGAAGAGGTTGGTCACTGTACCGATGAACAGCGTCAGGGCGAAGCCTTTGACGACACTGGCCCCGAAGTTGATGCCGAAGAAGTAGAGCACGATGCAGATGAGGATCGTGGAGAACTGCGAGTCGCGGATCGAGGTCCACGCCCGGCTAAAGCCGGCCTCGATGGCGCGGTCGAGCGGGCGGCCGGCGCGCAACTCCTCCTTCATCCGCTCGAAGACCAGGATGTTGGCATCCACCGCCATCCCGGCCGAGAGCAGGAATCCGGCGATGCCGGGCAGGGTCAAGGTGACGGGGGCCAGCCGGTAGACCGCCAGGTTCAGCGCGGCGTAGATCAGCAGGGCGATGTCGGCCAGACCGCCGGGCAGGCGGTAGTAGACGAGCATGAAGAGCAGCACCACGGAGAGGCCGATGATGCCGGCGCGGATGGAGCGGTCGATGGAGATTTCACCGAGCGTTGGGCCGACCGAGTTGGTCGTCTCCAGGCGCATCGGCACGGGCAGCGCACCGTATTGGAGCTGGATGGTGAGGTTTTGCGCCTCTTGCAGACTGCTGCCGCCCAACGTGATCACGCCACGGCCGTCCGGAATCTGGGAATTGATGGAGGGGCAGGTGATGACGCGCTTGTCCAGTACGATGCACAGGTACTGCCCGACGTGAGACGCGGTGTATTGGGCGAAGACCTGGGCGGCCTCAGGGTAGAGTTCGAAGGGAATCTCGTAGCCGCCGTACTCGCCAGTGGTCAGGCCGACCTGTCGCAGCGCTGCGCCGGTGAGCACCGTTTCGTAAACCGGGAGGCCGGTGGTGAACGTTCCGGTCGAAGTAACCGGGCCGATACTGGTGATGGGGGCCTGGTCATCGCCGAGGCCGCCGGTGGCAGTCAGCCCGATGGTGGGTTCGCTCACCGTGGGAGCGCCGAGGCTGGTGGCAACCAGCGTGCCGTCGGGCAGCCAGCCATATCCGGCATCGACAAACTCCAGCAGGGCAGTCTCTCTGATCATGTCCACCGCCACCTGCGGGTCGTCGATGCCCGGCAATTCGACAATGATGCGCCGGTCGCCCTGGGTCTGGACCACGGGTTCGGTGAGGCCCAGGCTGTTGACGCGATTTTCGATGATCTGGCGCGCCGTCTGCATCGACGCGCTTTCGACCGGCACATCGTCCGCAACGTCTGCGGTGAGAAGCACCTGCAAGCCGCCCTGGAGGTCGAGGCCGTAGTGAGTGTCGATGGAGCGGGCGTTTTCCGGTTGCCAGAAGAGGAGGGCTTCGAACCAGGCCGGATGGTCGATACCCAGGTCGGTATACACAGCCAACCCTGCAACCACGACAATCAAGATAAGTAGCGTAATGTCTCGTCTGGTCATATTGTACATACCCCTTTGTTTAGGGAGAGTGATAGCGCGGAGGGATTATAGCTGAGGGCAGGCGTTCTGTCAAACAAGATAGGTGTTGGCGAGTCCACTTGCCTGGTAAAATCTATTGGAGTATAATCTCAGTGACTACCCGTTTATGATGTATCACGTGCCTCCGTCAAAGCCGTCGCTCTGAGAAAGGATTACTTCAGGTTGGTGGAAAGCGCGCTATGCCGCTAAACATTCTATTGATCGAAGGCCACAGCCTGGGCCAGCGTTCGTGGGCCCCGACGCTGCTGGATAAGGGATACGCGGTGAGCGTTGCCCATACCCGCCGGGATTCCCAGGCCCGGTTAGGCAGCGCGTCCCCCAGCCTGATCATCGTCGATAGTCGTGCATTGCGCTTCGATGCGTTGCGGTTCTGCAACGGCCTGCGCAGCGACGGGAACGACGTGCCCTTGCTGTTGATCGTGCCTGAGGGTGCAGAGGTCGTGCAGGACGCCAGCGTCGACGTGTGTATCCGCGAGCCGTTCACGTCGCGCAAGTTGCTCAATCGCGTCAAGCGGCTGCTGCCGGCGCAGAGCGACAAAGTGCTGGAGGTCGGAGGAGTGGCATTGGATTTAGAGCAGCGGGTGGTGAACGGCCCGACGATCAACCAACGCCTGACGCCCAAGCAAGCCAGACTGTTGGAGATTTTTATGCGCCATCCCGGCCAGGTTCTGACGCGTTCGTTCCTGATGAAGCAGATTTGGGAGACGGACTTCGTGGAAGACACGCGCACGTTAGAGGTTCACATTCACTGGCTGCGGCGCGCGATCGAGGCGAATCCGGCACGCCCGGTGTACCTGACCACCGTGCGCGGGGTCGGTTACCGTTTCGACGTTCCGCAAGTGCAGACCGGCGTGGGAGAAGGGGCGTAACGACGGTCGAGCGGCGCGCCGGTTGCGGCAATTGCATGTTTGTGGTAGAATCTCGCAGGTAGTCTGTCGAGCCAAAGGCTCGAAACACACACGCTCTCTGACCGAAGGGGTGTGCCGGGGCGACTCCCGGTTCCCGGAGGGGCGATGAGGGCGGAGGAAAAAACAAAAATAGGAGGTTGTTTCCCCATGGCTGTTACGACTATGAAGGCGTTGCTTGAAGCCGGCGTGCATTTTGGGCACCGCACGCGGCGTTGGGACCCCAAAATGAAGCCGTACATCTTCACCGAGCGCAACGGGGTCCACATCATCGATCTGCAACAGACGATGAACGCGTTGAACGCGTCGGCGGCATTGGTGCGAGATAAGGTGTCCGAAGGCGGACAGATTCTTTTCGTCGGCACCAAGCGGCAGGCACAGGAGACGATCGAGTTCGAGGCGCGGCGGTGCAGCATGCCGTACGTCAACCAACGCTGGCTGGGTGGCACGCTGACCAACTGGCAGACGATTCACGGGCGCGTCGAGCACTTGCTGAACCTGGAAGCGCGCCGCGACCGCGGCGAGTTCGAGTTGCTGACGAAGAAAGAGGCGCTGGTCCTCACGCGGCAAATCCTGAAGCTGAACCAGCGGCTGGGCGGCATCCGGGATATGAGCCGGTTGCCGGAGTTGCTCTTCGTGATCGACATTCGCCGGGAGATCACGGCAGTTCAAGAGGCCAATAAGTTGGGCATCCCCGTCATCGCCGTCGTAGACACGAACTGCAACCCCGAACCGATCGATTACGTCATCCCGGCCAACGACGACGCCATCCGCGCCATCAAGCTGATCACCAGCGTGATAGCCGACGCGGCAATCGAAGGCCTCGACCTGCGCAAGGTGTACCAACCCGAGATGGTCGAAGGTGGCGAACTGGCCGAGGAAGATGAGAAGTATCTCAGCGCCGCCACCCTGGCGCGATTGCGTGAGCTCTCCTTCGAGGACGAAGAGGGCGCGGAGCCAGACGGCGACTCGGACGTCGCCGACGTGGACGATGACTGGGAAGACGAGTACGAGGACGAAGAAGAAGACGAAGAAGAAGAAGAATAATTCGGATGACAGGGGGGCACGCCCCCCATCCGAGATGACCAGGGAGGAAGACGTTGGAGATTACAGCAGCAATGGTGAAGGAGCTTCGGGAGAAGACCGGAGCTGGCGTTTTAGATTGTCGGAAGGCGTTGTTGTCTCACGAAGGGGACTTCGAGGCCGCGGCCAAGGAGTTGCGCGATAAGGGACTGGCGGAAGCTGAAAAGCGGGCCGACCGCGAGGCATCCGAAGGCGTGATCGAGGTCTATGGTCACATGGGCAACCGGGTCGGCGTGATGTTGGAACTGAACTGCGAGACAGATTTCGTGGCCCGCACGGATCAATTCCGAGAGGCGGCGCACAACCTGGCCCTGCACATTGCCTTTGCCGCCCCACGCTACATGAGCCGCGATCAGGTTCCCGCCGAGGTTGTAGAAAAGGAAAAGGCGCTCTACCGGGCGCAAGCACTCGAAGAAGGCAAACCCGAGCACATCGTGGACCGTATCATCGAGGGGAAGCTGGACAAGTTCTACGCGACGGTCTGCTTGATGGAGCAGCCCTACGTGAAGGACGAAGAACGGACCGTCGAGGACATGCTGAAGGACGTCGTCGCAGTGATGGGCGAGAGAATCATCTTCAAGCGCTTCGTGCGGTACGAGCTGGGAGAGCAGCCGGAGGGCTGATCTGACGACCGGCATGGGAAAGTATCGGCGGATTTTGCTGAAGCTGGGGGGGGAGGCACTGGCCGGCCCCTCCGGCTTCGGCATTGACCCGAACCAGGCGCATACGCTGGCCAGCAAAGTCGTCGCGATGCGCAACATGGAAACCGAGATCGCGCTCGTGGTGGGAGCAGGGAACATCTGGCGCGGGCGGGACGGCCTGCATCACGGGATGGACCGCGCGGCCGCCGATCAGATGGGCATGCTGGCGACGGTGATGAACGCCTTGGTGCTCTCGGACGCGCTGAACCGGATGGGCATCGAGACACGGGTGCAGACGGCGATCGAGATGCGCGCCATCGCCGAGCCGTACATCCGCCTGCGGGCTATCCGCCACCTGGAGAAGGGCCGCATCGTCCTCTTGGGCGGCGGCACCGGCAACCCGTATTTCACGACCGACACGGCAGCAGCGCTGCGGGCGATGGAAATCGACGCCGACCTGCTGATCAAGGCGACCAAGGTCGATGGCGTGTACGAACGCGATCCCAAAGAAGACCCGACGGCAAAGCGGTTCGACCACCTCAGCTATATGGATGCGCTCAATATGCACGTTGGCGTGATGGACTCCACCGCCATTTCGTTGTGTATGGACAACGATCTCCCGATCATCGTGCTGGATCTGTGGCAGCCGGGGAGCCTGGAGAAGGCCGTCCGCGGCGAAGAGGTCGGCACACTCGTCACGCGCTAGCGCCTCCAAACGATTGGGCAGTAGGGAGCAGGTAGGATGATCAACGAGCTGTTGCAGGATACGGAACTCCACATGGTGAAGACGCAGAAGGCGCTCGAAGGCGAGCTGCGCACGATTCGCACCGGCCGGGCCAGCCCGGCGCTGGTCGAGCGATTGATGGTGGACTATTACAACGTCGCCACGCCGCTCAACCAACTGGCCGTCATCAGCGCGCCCGAACCGCAGTTGTTGACCATTCGCCCCTATGACCCCGGTTCTCTTGGCGACATCGAGCGGGCCATCCGCACGTCGGACCTGGGCCTGACGCCCTCGAATGATGGAAAGATCATCCGCCTGGTCATCCCCAACCTGACCGAGGAGCGGCGCCGAGAGTTGGTGCGTCTGGTCAACCGCCGCGTGGAAGAGGCAAAGGTGGCGTTGCGCAACGTGCGCCGCGAGGCTTTGGACGATTTGCGGGAGTTCGAAAAGGAGAAAATCATCTCCGAGGACGAGTTCTACCGCGCACGGGACGATCTGCAGGATTTGATCGACCGGTACACGAAAGAGGTAGAGGCGGTAGGCGAACGGAAGTCCAAGGAGGTTATGGAAGTTTAAAGTGTACCGGTATCGCGTTTCTTTTCCCCAGGCGGCCCGTTGCTCGTAAGGGAGCCAAAATGTCCCCAAAATCGCAAGCTGATCAAAAAGAGTATCCGCCGTTGGAGCACGTACCGTTCCACGTGGGGATCATCATGGATGGGAACGGCCGTTGGGCCCAGGCCCGCGGCTTGCCGCGCCTGGCCGGGCACCAGGCCGGCACCGACAACCTGCGCCGTATCTTGCGGGCGACGGTGGAGTTCGGCATCAAGATTTTGACGATCTACGCTTTCTCGACCGAGAATTGGGGCCGCCCCGAGAGCGAAGTGAGCGGTCTGATGCGACTGATGGAGCGGATGATCGACCGGGAACTGTCTGAACTCCACGCCCAGGGCGTCCAGATTCGCCACATTGGCCGGTCGGACCACGTACCCGAACGCATGTTGGAAAAGATTCAGCACGCGTTGGACGTGACGAAAGACAACCAGCACCTGATTCTGAACGTCGCTTTCAACTATGGCGGGCGGAAGGAGCTCGTCGACGCGGTGCGCGCCATCGTGGCAGACGGGGTGGCCCCCGAGGCCATCGACGAGGCCCTGATCGACCGCTACCTGTATACGGCGGGCCTGCCTGACGCCGATTTGATCATTCGCACCAGCGGGGAGATGCGCGTCAGCAACTTCCTGATCTGGCAAGGCGCATATGCCGAGTATTACGTAACGCCTACATTCTGGCCCGACTTTGACAAGGACGAGTTGTATAAAGCGCTGGTGGCCTTCGACCGGCGCGAGCGCCGTTTTGGTGTGCTCTCTTAATCGCAGGCCGCGGGCCTCTCTTCCACTCAGCGTGTTCCGCACTCGTGTTCTGACCGTTGTGCTGTTGCTGCCTCCGGTGGCGGTTCTGGTGGCGCTGGGCGGCGTATGGTTTTTCGCCCTCGTCGCCGGTATCTTGACGTTGGCCGTCATCGAGTTCTGTAAATTGATGCGGCGGGGTCACTTTCAGCCTAGCGTTCCGTTTGCCCTGGCCATGCTGTGGGTGCTGCTCTTGGATGCGCAATGCCCGGATTGGCAGCCTTTCGGGCTGCGCCTGCTGGAACCCGGCATCACCGGGGTGCTGTTGGGGTCGCTGAGCTGGCAGTTGCTGCATCGCGGTGAACACCCCACCGTCGATTGGGCTCTGGCGATGGCCGGTCCACTCTACATCGGGTGGTGCGGCGCGCACTTCATCCGGCTGCGCCACTTTCCCGAAGGCATGTGGTGGGTGGCGGTGACTTTGGCGGCGACCTGGTGTGCCGACGTCGGCGCGTACGTCGTGGGCCACCTGTGGGGGCATCGCCCCCTGGCTGCGACCCTCAGTCCGAAAAAGACGTGGGAAGGATGGGGCGGCGGCGTCGTGGCGAGTGGGCTGGCTGTCGCGGCGGTGGCGGCGCTGTGGGACGCGCTGGCAGCGCCGGCGGCCATCGGCATCCTGCCGGGCGCTCTGATCGGCGCGTTCGTCGGCGGCACTACCCTGTTGGGAGACCTGACCGTTTCCATGATCAAACGGCACATGGGGGCGAAGGACACCGGCACGTTATTTCCAGGCCACGGCGGCGCTCTGGACCGGATGGACAGTCTTCTGTGGGCCGGCTTGCTCGTCTACTATCTCGCAGCGTGGATTACCCATTCCTGATCGAGATGCTGCTTGAAAAGCCGTAACTGCTCAGCTCGCGCTTCGCAGTTGCCTCTCCCGCCGCGAAAAGGGGGAGTGGCGGGTTTGCGGGCGGCTTCGCCGCCCGCAAACCCGCCATCTTCTCCCTTCGACGCACCAAGCGGGTAACTGCCAGGCGCACAGCCTGAGCAGTTACGAAAAGCCTTGAATTCACGTAGAAACCAGGAGGTGGTATGGAAGAGCGATACGTCAGAGACATTTATCACAAGGGCGTTATTTTTTGCCACCCGGACACACCGTTACAAGAAGTCATCCGCGTGATGGCAGACACCGACGTTCACGCCATCATCGTCGCTGAGGGTGAGGGCAACCTTCCCATGGGCGTCGTGTCGCACACCGACGCGATCTCCCATTATGGGCAGGACTTGAGCCACATCTACGCGCGGGAGGTGATGACATCCGAGGTGATTACCGTCCCTGAAGACGCGCCCGTGGCGCAGGCGGCGGAGTTGATGCTCGGCAGCCGCATCCACCGGCTGCTGGTGGTGGACGAGAAACGCACGCCGTTGGGGATCCTCTCGACGACCGACGTGATTCGGGATATGCGGGGCTCCAAGTGGGTGTGGTCGATAGGATAAAAATAGGAGGGAGCATGCCTGTAACTACGATCGAGCGGTTTATTTTAGACCAGCAGCGTACGTATCCTCAGGCCACCGGCGTTTTCACGAATCTGCTGTACGACATCGCGCTGGCCGCCAAGATCATCGCCCGCGAAACGACCCACGCCGGCCTGGTCGACATTCTGGGCAAAGTGGGGCAGATGAACGTGCAGGGCGAGGAGCAGATGAAACTGGACGTCTTCGCCAATCAGGTGATGGTACGGGCCAATTCCTACACCGGGCGGTTGGCGGTCATGGCCTCCGAGGAGATGGAGGACATCGTGTGCGTGCCGGAAGAATCGCAAGGGCCATATGTGCTGGTCTTCGACCCGCTGGATGGCTCGTCCAACATCGACGTCAACGTGAGCATCGGCACCATCTTCGGCATCTACCGGCGCGTCACGCAGGAGGGGCCGGGGGAGATGGTGGACTGTTTGCAGCCTGGGCGCAATTTGCTCGCCGCCGGCTACATCATCTACGGTTCCAGCACGATGATGGTGTATTCGACAGGCAACGGCGTGCACGGGTTCACGCTCGAACCGAGCCTGGGCGAGTTCCTGCTCTCTCATCCCTCCATCCACGTGCCCGACCCGCCCAAATACTACAGCGCCAATCAGAGCTACGAGAGGTATTGGAGCGAGGGCGTAGTCCGGTTTACGCGCTGGCTGCAAGGCATCGATGGTGAAGAACCGTGCCCGACGCTTTCGGGCCGTTATATCGGCTCGCTGGTGGCCGATTTTCACCGTAACCTGTTAAAAGGCGGCATTTTTTACTACCCGGCGGACCAACGCTCTAACTCAGGGAAGATGCGCCTCCTCTACGAGGCGGCTCCTCTGACGTTCCTCGCCGAACAGGCGGGGGGCTTGGGGTCCGACGGCAGACAATCCATTCTCGACATCGTGCCCAGTTCGCTGCACCAACGCACTCCCTTGTTCATCGGCAACCGCAATTTGGTCGAGAAGGCACGCCATTTTTTGGAGAAGTACGACGGTTAGGGTGAATTTCACCCGCAAGGAGGAAGAACGGTGGATTCTGTCATAGATATCGATATGAACATTGGCGATTTGGAAGAAATGAAACTGGCCGAACTGCGCGATATGGCCAAGGAGATGGACATATCCGGGTGCAGCCGGTTGAAGAAGGAGGACCTGATCCTGCGCCTGCTGCGGGCAAAGGCGGAGCGGGAGGGGTTGATCTTCGGCGGCGGCGTGTTGGACATCATCGACGAAAATATCGGTTTCCTGCGCACAGAAAATTACATGCCCGGCCCCGACGACATCTACATCTCCCAATCGCAGATTCGCCGTTTCGGGCTGCGCGGTGGCGATATGGTCGTGGGGCAGGTCCGCCCGCCCAAGGAAAGCGAGCGGTATTTCGGCTTGCTGCGCGTGGAGGCGATCAACGGGGTAGACCCGGAACAGGCGAAACGCCGCCCGCGCTTCGAGCGCCTGACGCCGATCTTTCCCGAAGAACGCCTGATCATCGAGACTGAACCGCGGATCCTCTCCACGCGGATGCTCAGCCTGATCGCGCCCATCGGCAAGGGCCAGCGCGGGCTGATCGTCTCGCCGCCGAAGGCGGGCAAGACCACCGTGCTGAAGCACATCGCCAACGGCATCAGCGCCAACCACCCGGAGGTCCACCTGATGGTCGTCCTGATCGGCGAGCGCCCCGAAGAGGTGACCGATATGGACCGTTCGGTGGAGGCGGAGGTGATCAGCTCGACCTTCGACGAGCCGGTGCAGAATCACTCCAAGGCCGCGGAGATGGCGCTCCAGCGGGCGAAGCGGTTAGTCGAAAGCGGGCGAGACGTGGCGATTCTGCTGGACAGCATCACGCGCCTGGCACGTGCCTACAACCTGGTGGTGCAGCCCAGCGGCCGCACACTCTCCGGCGGCCTGGACCCGGCCGCGCTCTACCCGCCCAAGAACTTCTTCGGCGCGGCACGCAACATCGAAGAGGGCGGCAGCCTGACCATCATCGCCACGTGCCTGATCGATACCGGCAGCCGCATGGACGATATGATTTACGAGGAGTTCAAGGGCACAGGCAACATGGAGCTGCACCTCAGCCGGAAGCTGCAAGAGCGGCGCGTTTTCCCTGCCTACGACATCGAGCGCTCTGGCACGCGGCGGGAAGAGTTGCTGCTGGATCAAGACACGTTGCAGAAGGTATGGCTGATGCGGCGTATGGTGTCAACGATGACCTCGTCACCGCCCAGCGGAGCCGGGTACGACATGACCGCGGCGGCCGAGGCGTTGTTGCAGCGGCTGCGCCGCACGAAGACCAACGCGGAGTTCCTGGACAACTTGCACCGCGACGCGATGTAACGGCGTGCTTCGGCCGCACCGTTGTTCATACAGAATCCATACGTTGATAGGGGCGACCCGTCGGTCGCCCCTAAACGCACCCCACCTGAATAGGGTGCATTTGCTCCCTGGGCTTGTGTCCAAAGTGGGTCTACACAGATTCGTGGGGCGAAATTTCGCAACAGCAGGTGACGAAGGCAAAAATACACCTGTAGGGCGGGTTTCTTACCCGCCGGGCAGGTATGGAAACCTGCCCTACCCCGCAAATCTGCTATGGGGCGTCTTTCTTTTGCAAAATTCTCAATGAAAGGAGTATCATCATGCGCGTCATCGAAGCCGGTCAGTTGACCAAATACTACGGCAAAGCCCGGGGGATCGTCGATGTTTCGTTTCACGTCGACGAAGGAGAAATTTTCGGCTTCATCGGCCCGAACGGGGCCGGCAAATCGACCACGATCCGTTTGTTCCTGTCGTTGATCTACCCGACCAGCGGCAGCGCGACGATCTTCGGCCGGGATTGCGTCAAGCACGGGCCGGAACTGCGGCAGGAGATCGGCTACCTGCCCTCCGAGGTGTTCTATTACGAGCGGATGAAGGTGATCGACCTGCTGCGCTACTCCGCCAGTTTCTACCGCAAAGACTGCACACAGCGGCTGCACGAGCTGGCCGAGTGGATGGAGCTGGAGTTGAACCGGCGCATCGAGGACCTCTCCTACGGCAACAAGAAGAAAGTGGGCATCGTGCAAGGTCTGCTGCACCAGCCCAAGCTGCTCTTCCTCGACGAACCGACCGCGGGCCTCGACCCGCTTATGCAGCGAAAGTTCTTCCAGTTGATTCAGGAGGAGAACCAACGCGGGGCAACGGTCTTCTTCTCGTCCCACATCCTGGGCGAAGTGCAGCGCATGTGCAACCGCGTCGGCATCATCAAAGAGGGCCAGATCATCGAGGTCGCAGACATCCGCACCCTCCAGCAACGCAACTACAAAAAAGTCATGCTGGAGGCCGGCGGGCTGGATGCTGCGTATTTCGATATCCCTGGCGTGACCAACCTGGAGAGTCACAATGGCACACTGCGCTTCTTCTACAACGGTGACGTCAATGCGCTCATGCACAAGATCGGCACGGTCACGCTCTCCAACGTCACCATCGAAGAGCCGACGTTGGAAGAGATTTTCATGCACTACTACGAGTAGGTGGCAACGATGCGAATGAACATTTTCCGGCAAGAATTGACCATGCACGTGCGCTCCGTGGTGAGCTGGTCGCTGGCGCTGGCGGCGATGCTCTTCGTCTTCATCTCGCTCTTCTCCTCCTTCGCCGAGCAGGCCGAGTTGCTGAACGAGGCCATGGCCAGCTTCCCAGAGGCGCTGCTGACCGCCTTCGGGATGAATGGATTGGACTTGTCGACCGTGCTGGGGTATTACAGCTTCGCCTTCCTGTTCGTCCAACTGTGCCTGGCAATCCAGGCCGCGAGTTACGGCTTCTCGCTGGTCTCGGTCGAAGAGCGAGAGTGGACCGCCGACTTTCTGATCGCCAAGCCGGTGGGACGCGCCCAGATTCTGACCAGCAAACTGCTCGCCACGCTGTGCGGGATGGCCATCACCCAGGCCGTCGTCTGGGCGAGCACGTTTGGCCTGATCGAGGCGTTCAAAGGAGATCGGGCATACGAAGCGACTACCTTGCTGCTGTTACTGCTGAGCCTTGCGATCTTCCAACTGTTCTTCCTGGCCGTAGGGCTGGTTGTTTCGCTGCTGGTGAAGCGGATTCGCAGCGTGACGTCCTATGCCATGGCGCTGGGATTCGGCATGTACGTGCTGAGCGTCTTCGGCGATATGCTCGGCGAGAGCGCGCTGGAGAACGTCACACCGTTCAGACATTTCGACCCCAGCGACATCGTCCAGAACGGAGCCTATAACACCCCGCTGGTGTTGATCAGTGTCGCTGTGATCGTGGTATCCCTGGCGGCCAGCTACGTGCTGTATACCCGCAGGAATATCCCGGCTGTGATGTAAGGAGACACGGCGATGAATATCTTTGTGCATGAGTTGACAGCCAATCTAAAATCCCTGCTGATTTGGGGCGTGATCGTGATCCTGTTCGTGGTCGTCGGGACCTCCAAGTTTTCCGCATATTACGAGAATCCGGATATGTTGGCGATCCTGGACGCAATGCCTCCGGCATTGTTGGATGCATTCAACATGCAAGCCTTCAACCTGACCACGCTGAGCGGCTTTTTCGGCCTGATGTTCACCTACTACGCCCTTATGCTGTCGATTGCGGCGGCTATGTGGGGCAGCGACGTGATCTCGAAAGAGGAACGCGACAAGACGGTCGAGTTCTCGCTGACTCTGCCGGTGCCCCGCAGCCGCGTGGTGACTGCCAAGTCCCTGGCCGCGCTCGTCAACTGCATCGGCCTGCTGCTCATCACCTGGGGCATCTCTCTCGCCACCGCCACCCCCTACCAGCCCGACGGCGAATTCTACACGTTCGTAGCGCTGTGTATGCTGGCGCTGTTCATTATGCAAGTGATCTTTCTATCCATCGGCATCTTCCTGGGCTGCGCGCTGAAGCAGTATAAACGCGCCAGCTCGGCCGCCCTCTCAGTGTTGTTGGCCACGTACTTCATCTCGATCGTTTCCAGTTTGAACCAGGACCTGGAGTTCCTCAACTACGTCTCGCCCTTCAAATATTTCGATGCGGGCGTGCTGCTGCGCGAATCGCGGCTGGATGGGACGTTCGTCGTGCTATCGTTGGCCATCATCGGGATAAGCATGGCGGGCGCATACGTGGCGTATACCAGGAGGGACCTGTACATCTAACCCGCTTCGGGGCCGTCCGCCTGGAGCGTCGAAGGGAGAAATGGGGGGGTTGTGGGTGCAAAACCCCCACTCCCCCTTTTCGCGGCGGGAAAGGCAACTGCGAAACGTAAGCTGAGCAGTTACCGAAAGTGTAGGTCACGCTTTCAGCGTGACGCCCGCTCGGCGCGGGCCCGTGACCCGCGCTCCCGCCGGGTCCGTGACCCGGCGGGAGCAAGAACGCGGCCTATTATGAAGGCCTTCAAGCCTATTCCCTTTCACCCCTCCAGGACAGGGCCCTCCGCGTCCATAGGCCGCACGGGGCCGTGGGCAGGATAGACCTGTGTGGCGCCACGCTCGCGCAGCAATTGCCAACTTGCGTGAACGACCTCCTGGTTCTCCATCCCGATCCACTGAGGCGCTGTCAGGTCGCCCGTAAAGGCCGAGCCGTCGTTGAGCAAGAGCGACACGCTGTCGTCGGAATGGCCCGGCGTGTGCAGAATCTCGCCCGGGATGCCGATCCCTTCGAGCAGCGACCGGCTCTCCTCACACGAAATCACCACATTGCCGTCCGGCGTGATGTCCAGGTAGTGGTCTTGGGGCTTGGTCCACCGCTTCATTCGTGGAATTGCCGCGACCTGCACATCGAGCACCAACAATCGGACACCGGCCAGCTTGAGTTCTTGCGCCACACCGGCGTGGTCGATGTGGTAGTGGGTTGCCAGGCCGTACCGGATCTCCGAGATCGACACGTCCATCCGCTCCAGGTTCGCCTGCATCAAGCCCATCGTGCCTGGCCAGCCCAGGTCGACCAGCAGGCGCGATCTGCCGGCGCTGACAACCCAATAGTTGGTCGAGCGATACCCCACATTGACGATTGTGATGGAAGCGGAGCGGGTCATCATACGATATCAGACGGCTAGAATCCCAACTGCATCCAATCCGTGCCGGTGATGACCGAGCAGGACAGAATCAGGAAAAGAATCAGCAGGATGATGCCGCAGCCACAGCCCGTGCAGGAAAGGCCCTTCCCAAACCCGAAACGCTCCTGCAACCAGTCGAATATCCAGTTGAGAAAGGCCAGCTTGAGCAGGCCAGATAAACACCCAGGTCGGTCGTTCATACGTTTAGCTCCTTTCATCAGATTCAGAATGACTTTTGCTCGCACCTACTGCGTCATCATCCATTATATCGTACCTGCGGCTGGAATACCTGACACCGGACTGGCGTTTTTCTGACAAGCAGGCCGGCCCGGCACTTTCCGCCAAGGTATATGCAAACCGGCTATTGACAATTTGCAAATAGAGTGCTATACTGAAAAGGATAAGAAAATGTAGGCCACGCTTTCAGCGTGACGCCCGCTCGGCGCGGATCACGGACCCGGCGGGAGCACACTGTCTGGTGGTGGTAGGCGCGCGATTGAATCGCGCGCCTACCACCACAGGAACGCGCTCTATTTTCGGAGCAGAGGCCATGAGCTACGCTCACAACCAATGGACGAAAATGGCCCCTGTCGCTGCGGGCCCCCTGACCCGCCGTTCCGCCCGGTCAACCGGGCGGAACAAGAGGCTGGTTGGTAGGGGGCGGTCTGAGACCGACCCCTACCAACAGCACCATTGACCGAAACCCATTTGCGGAAGGGGTCCGGGG
>JAFGOJ010000324.1 GCA_016926575.1 Anaerolineae bacterium
ACCTGCGAGAGGGTGGGCATTTTCTGCCCTTTGTGGTGGCCGGGCCGCTACGCGGCCTAAGGCCGTGGCGACTGCTCCGAAAATAGAGTTCCTGTGGTGGCAGGCGCACGATTGAATCGCGCGCCCCATCACCAAACAATGTGCTCCCGTCGGGTGCGTGACCCGGCGGTGGCGCGGGTCGTGGACCCGCGCCGAGCGGGCGTCACGCTGAAAGCGTGACCTACATGCCAGCACTCAACCTGTAGCCTACCACTCGATCTCCGCCACTTGCTCGAAATCGAAGTCGAAATTGGGCACGTCCCCCGCCTCGGGTTCTTCCTCCATCTCCCGCATCGTCCCGGCCTGGACGCCGCGTCCGCAGAGGGAGCGGTAGACGCAGTATTTGCAGCGGCGTTCGTCGTCCGTCATCGCGAACTCGCCCTCCTGCCCGCGGATATGGGCGATCAACCCCTCCAGATAGCCCTCCCCCGCCTCGTACTGCTGGGCATCGTAGCCGAAACGTTCGGGTTCAGACGGAAAGTTGGCGAACCAATAGACCATTGCCACCTGTTCCGGATGGATCGGCCGGCCGCCGTTCAAGTGCGCCCCCGCACGCACCAACAGGTAAGGGTAGACGCGCGTCTGAAGTCGCTCGCTCAGCCAGCGGCGGCGCAGACGGTGATGGGAGGTCTTCCAATCTACGATCACGGCGCGCTCCCCCGGCGCGATGGCGACCACGTCGAACTTGGCGACCAAGCGGGCCCCTGCCAAGGGGGCCGAGAGGCCGATCTCGGGATAGCGGGCGGGCGGGAGATCGGACGGGCCCTGCTGCAGATAGCTGTGCCACCACGCGCGCAGTTCCACGTCGGCCACGGTGGACGTCAGACGCTCCGCCGGCAGCCCCACGAGGTGCTGATGCACCAGCCGGTGGAACGCCTCGCCTTGCTGTTGGTAGCGCTCGCTGTCCGAGACCGGCTCGGCCTGGACCGCGGGCCACGCCACCTGCTCAACGTAGCGCAACTGGAAGCGCCGCGGACAGTCGACGTAGTCCTGTAGGCTGCCCTGGCTGAATTGGAACTCATCCGGCAGATGTGTCATTCGTCATTCCCTCGTTCGTCATTCTCTGCTCCCAGAACGTTTGCAGTGCAATGAACGGCACGGCCGATTGGGCCGGGCGCTCCCGCCGCTTGCCCGTGTTCCAGGTGATCACCAGCTCCTTCTTGGCGCGCGTGATGCCAACGTAGAGCAGGCGCAACCGTTCGGCGGCGTAGGCCACGCGCGCGTTCAACGTCGCTGCGCCTTCCACGTACAGTGCGAAGAGGTCGTCTGCGTCGAACAGGGCCAACTGCGCCAGCGCCTCCGCCTCCAGATTCAGCCCGTCGCGCACGAACCAACGCTCGGAGATGAACTGGTCATGCGACAGGGCCGAGGGAAAGTCGTAATCATTGACCGACAACAAATAGACGCGGTCCCACTCCAGCCCCTTCGCCTTGTGGATCGTCGCCACGACGACTTTGCCCTTGTGTTTCTGGGGATCGAAGCCGCTGTCGTCCTCATCCAGGCCAATGAAACGGCGCTCGTTCTTGGCAATCACGGCCAGCTCCTCGGTCAGTTCCGGCAGCCGCCAGTCGGGGTTGCCCGCGCTCACGCGCCTGAGCAGCACGGCCAGCTTGTGCGCCATGGCCAAGTCGCCCGGCTCATCGAACAGGTCCTGCGCCAGGGTCAAGATCAACTGGTCGATGGGCAGCAAGGTCGCTGCCTGCCAGCGGCGGACCAGGTCCCGGAAGGCTGCCAACTGCGCGCCGACCTCCGGCTCGTCGTCGGCCAGGTCGAGCTCTGCCAGCCAATCACGGTCCAGCCGCGGCCACAGGAAATCCTCCACCTGGCGGCAGCCACGGATCGCACGGGCCACCCGCTCGACGCGGGCGTGGGCGGCCTCGTCCTCCCGGTCGGCGCGCCGCCAGACGCGGTAGGCCACGGCCAGCTTCGTCGGCGAGACGGGGTCGGCCAGGTAGTGGACGGCGTTGCCCAGCGCGCCGGCGGCCTCGCGGGTGGCGCGCGTGCTGCGCAGGAACTCCACCACCTCCAACCCGCGCTCCTTCAGCGCGTCGCTGACCTCGAAGCCGCGCTGGTTGCGCGGCACGAGCACGGCCACCGTCGCGTCGGGGTGCTCAGGCAGCCAGCGGGCCAGCGAGTCGACCACCGCCTCCAGCTCGCCCTGCGGGCCGAACTTGCGCGTGGAGAGGTGCACCTTCTCCGGCGCGTCGGGGGGATTGGGCTGCGGGTCGCCCGCGGGCGTCGGCAGGATGTACGGCGGGGCCAGCGCCTCGCGCACGTCCTCGACCGGGTGGTCGGCGCGCGTCCAATCGATCAGGTGATTCGCCAGGTCGATGATACTCTGCGTCGAGCGGCCCGAGTTGGGCAAGTCCTTCGACTGCACACCCGGTTCCTGCAAAAAACTGCGCAGGTGGTGCGGGCTGGCGGTGGTGAACGTCTCGTAGATGGCCTGGTTGGGATCGCCCACGCGCACCCAATTGCCGTCGGGCCCGACGAGCAAGCGCAGAATTTTCTCTTGCAGCTCGCTGCTATCTTGCGCCTCATCTTCCAGGATGAAGGGCCATTGGTGGCGCAGGCGCGCCAGGTAGTCGGGGTCGAGTTGGAGCGCCCACAGGGCCAGGCGGACCAGGTCGTCGAAATCGACCGCGCCACGGTAGGTCAGCGCGCGTTGGTAGTCGGCGTAGATGGCGCAGCCCATCTCGGCCAAGGGCAGGGGATAGGGCATACGGCTGAGGACGTCGCGGATTTCGAGCGGCGAGAGCTGCATGTCCTTGGCCTGGCGGATGAAGTTCAGGGCCACGTCGTTGACCAGGCGCGGCCAGTGCTCGCGCTGCGCCCACTCGCGCTTGCCTTCGTCCAGTTCGAGCGAGATGAACTCTTCGCCGGCGGAGGGGTTGGCGCGCAGCCAGGCCTCGGCGGCGTCCTGGCGCATCTGGTCGGCGGCGCGCTCGTCGACGATCTGGAAGCCGTCCGCCAGCCCCACCAGGGCCGGGCGCTCGCGCACGATGTCGTGGGCCAGGCCATGGAGCGTGCGCACGCGGTAGCCCATCGGCAGCAGGCCCTCCTGGCGGACGAAAGAGCGCACGCGGGCGTAGAAATTATCGACCGCCGAGTTGACCAGCGTGACCACGAGGATTTCCTGGTCATCCGCGAGCACGCCGCACAGGATCAGGTCGGCGGCCAGGCGAGAGAGGGTGAAGGTCTTGCCGCTGCCGGGCACCGCAGAGACGCCCATCCACCCGCCGGTGTAGCTAAGGACTGCACGTTGTTTGGGTCGGGGTTGAAAAACCATAGGCCTCCAGCGAATTGCGAATTGCGAATTGCG
>JAFGOJ010000042.1 GCA_016926575.1 Anaerolineae bacterium
CGCGACTTTCCCCTGCCCGCCGGCACCTACGACCTCCTGGCCGAAGATTGCAGCCACGAGCAGCTCTACATGGAAGAGGGCCTCCCCGTCAATGGCGTCTACTCGGTGATCGCCGGCGGCGGGATGGGTGGGGCCGGCGATCCCGGAACGACAACCGTCGCCTTGATCAACAACTCGAGCGAGGATATCTGCTACGCCTACTACTACCCCGTCGGCAGCAGCAGTTGGGGCGATAATGCCCTGTTGGAGGGAGACGTCATCTCTCCGGGCCAACGGATGTGGTTCAGCACCCCCCAGGGCATCTTCGACTTGCGCGCCGAAAACTGCAACCACCAAGAGGTTATGACGAGTGGCTCCGTCGACCTGCGCGGCGGGGGCGTTTACGATTGGGCCGTCACCGGCAGCGCCAGCAGCGGTGGTGGTTCGTCCTCGAACCCCATGCTGACCGTGTACAACGACTCGGGCCAGACGATCTGCTACGTCTACATCTCCCCCGTCACCAGCGACACGTGGGGCGAGAGCTGGATCGCGCCGGGCGATGGCAGCAGCATCCCTAGCGGCAACAGCCGCTCCTTCACCGTCAGCGCCAGCAGCTACGACCTCATGGTGCAGGACTGCAATGGCAACGAGATCGCGCGGCAAATGACCTTCATCGTCGACAGAGACGCGACGTGGACTGTCCCCGGCAGTGGGGGTGGGAGCAGCGGTGGCAGCACCCAACACCGAGTGACACTCTATAACAATTCGGACTTGACGATCTGCTACGTGTACTTCGCCCTCACCGGCGGCGCGTGGAGCAACGACCAGCTAGGCAGCAGCGAGGTGGTTAATCCCAACACCACCCGCGAGTTTGTCCTCAACGCAGGTACTTACAACTTCCTGGCAGAGGATTGCAACGGGGATCAGATCGATCTGCAGGAAAATGTTGTCTTGGAAAGAAATTTAGACTGGAATATCTTCCAGCGGTCTCCGTAGGCCCGCGACAACTGCGAACGCGCGCGTCATCTATAGCGAGCGGGGAAAGAAGACGGCCAGCGCCCGCGTCATCGACGGGGTGCTGGTCGCCCACGCCCCGGGCTACTTAAGCGAGCCCGAGCTGGACGAGATCGTGGGCAATCTGCAGAAGAAGGTCGAGCGGCGGCAGAAACGGAACGAGATCGACGACGCAGTGCTGGAGCAAGCGGCGAAGCGGCTCAATAAGGGGTATTTCGACGGCGAGCTGGAGTGGACGTCGATCCGCTGGGTGACGAACCAGACGAAGCGGTCGGGCAGATGCACCCCGTCGCGGGGCACGATTCGCATCTCGCACCGAGTGGCGCCGATGCCGTGCTTCGTTCGCGACGACGTGATGGCGGTCGAGTTGGAACGACTGGGCGACGAGGATAAAACGTAGACGGACTAAATTTGTGCTCTTAACTGGCGCGTGCTATACTTTCTGTGGAGCAACCTATGTCCCAGAAAGCGACGCGCCTACTCAATCAACTCGACCGCATGGTCCGCCAGGAAGCCCGCCAGCAGCAGGAGCAGATAGAACGCCAGTGGTCCCTCCCACTGGCCGAGCGAGTGCGCACTGGTAGAGCTATCGAAGGACTATGCTTCAGTAGCATCAATGCCGAGACCGGCAACGTCGTCCTCAGATGCCAGAGCAACCAATCCCGCTTCCGCGAGGGCGACCACCTCTTCCTCCACCGCGGCAACCCGCTGTTGGAACCCTTGCTGGAGTGCACTCTGGAGATCGACGAAGAGCTCCATCTGGAAATCGTCCCTCTGGACCTCAACGTCAAGCGGCTGATCGAGGAACCCGACGACTGGATCGCCGACGAGGCCTTCGTCGATATGAGCGGCTACTACCTCCAAGCGCTGACCGAAGTGGGCGACCGCCAGGTCGGGCGGACGCGCATTCTACCTTTGATCACCGACGAGCTGCGCCCGGGGATCGACTACAACCGCTACGAACGGGGCTGGGCCGCGGCGACAGACTCCGGCTTGAACGAGACCCAGGCCGAAGCCGTGGGCCAAGCCTACGCCACCGACCTTGCCCACCTGATCCAGGGGCCGCCAGGCACCGGCAAGACGATCGTGCTGGCCCACCTGGCGCGCCTCCTGGCCGAAGAGGGCGAGCGCGTCTTCGTCACTGCCCTCACCCATCGCGCCATCGACAACGCGCTGAACAAAATTGCCCAGGTCGCGCCGGACCTGCCGGTCTGCAAGATCGGCCCGCCCGGCCGCGAGGCGGGCGACCTGAAGGTGCCGTTCTACGGTTCGTTCGACCAGTCGAAGTTCTGGGGACTCTCCGAGGGTTACATCATCGGCGCGACACCCTTCGCCACACGCACAGGTCGACTGGCCGAGGTCGAGTTTGACACGGTCCTCTTCGACGAGGCCTCCCAGGTCACGCTCCCTTTGGCGATCATGGGCATGCTGGTCGGCCAGCGGTACGTCTTCATCGGCGACGACCGGCAACTGCCGCCGGTGGTGACCACGTTCAACGCCTCGCCCCTGGCGCGCACGTCGATCTTCGGCTACCTGGCCGACCGCGGCTACGACACGATGCTGACCGAGACCTACCGCCTCAACGACGTCCTCAGCGCCTGGCCCAGCCGCACTTTCTACAACAACCTGCTCGTACCCGCGCCACAGGCGAAGGGACGCCGCCTCGAGCTGGCCGTCAACGGAGGGCGGTGGGACGCGGTGCTCGACCCCGGCGTGCCGGCGGTCTTCGTCGACTTGCACCAACGCAACACCACCGTCCGCAGCCACCTGGAAGCCGACGTCGTGGTCAGTCTGATACTGGCACTGGTGGAAGGCGGCATCGCGCCGGAGGAGATCGGCGTGGTCACCCCGTACCGCGCCCAGGGACGCGAGATCCGCAACCTGCTGCGCCGCACGCCCCTCGACCGGGACGCGCGGCGGGAGATCGTGGTCGACACGGTCGAACGGATGCAGGGCCAGGAGCGGGAGGTGGTCCTGGTCTCCCTGGCGACCTCCAACCCCATCTTCGCCGGAGACCTGGCCGAGTTCTTCTTCCAGCCCGAGCGCATGAACGTCACCATCACACGCCCGCGCACCAAGCTGATCATCACGGGCAGCAGCCGTGTGCTGGGAGCAGCCCCACCAGAGCCGGAATTGGCAGGATGGGTCGACCTCTTCCGCGATATGCTCCAGTCCTGCGCCCTCCAGACCGTGAGCTATGGAGAGGAGCGCCCATGGCGCTGACCTTCCCCGACAAGCAGGTCGGTCTGGTGGCGCCGGAGGTGGCACGCGTCTTCCGCACGCTCAAGCACCTGCCCGATAACTGGAAAGTCTGGCATCGGCTGACGCCCTGGGAGGCCGAAGCGCCGGACTTCCTGGTGCTAGACGACCGAGGGCGGGCGCTGCTGATGGTGGTCAGCACCGCCACCCCCCAACAGGCACAATCGACGCCGCAGATGAGGCTATTGGGATTGGAGATAGAGCGACAGATCCCCGGCCAGGCTGAAGAACACGTCTTGGGCAACTTCCTGGAGCAGATTCGCGCGGCGGGCGTCCCCGCCGGAGCAGTGCACGGGGCGGTAGTCTTCCCCAATCTGACTGAGAAGGAACTCCAGATCGTCCAGCAGGCCGAGGGCGCGCCCAGCCACCTATGGCTCGATAAAGCCTGGGTGGGCGAAAAGGACACTGCGACGTGGGCGGGCATTTTCCCCGACGTCACCCTCGACGCCAGCGCCCGCCACATCCTGCGCCGGCAATTCGCTCCAGAGGTGGTGGTCCCGGCGTCGTTTGTAGCCCGCGTGCCGCAAACGCGGAAGATAGCCGCCGGGCTGGGGGATTACCTGCTTGACTACGACCAGGAGCATGTGCTCAAGAGCGATCTCGACCTGGACACGGAGGGGGAGCAATTGTCGCGCGACTTTCGCGTCCAGATCGTCAACGGCGTGACCGGCAGCGGGAAGACGTTGATTCTGCTCTACCGCTTGCGACTGCTGCACGCGCTGTTTCCCCACAAACGCTTCCTGGTCCTGACACACAACCGTCCACTGATCCGCGACATGCAGGCGCGGTTCCGTAACTTACAGGCCGAGCAGACGGGTCGCATCGACTGGTACACCTTCAACGCCTGGTGCCGCAAGCACTGGCCCGAATCGGTCCAGCCGTGGCATGATCCCATCTCCGACCGCCGAAGGACATCGTTGGTGCGCGAGGTCCAAGAAGCGTACCTCGCCGATAGCAAGGTCAGCGCGGGAGAGTTTCGAAGCGAACTGGAGTGGGTGAAGGACAATGGAATCACCACCCGTGAAGGCTATCTCGAGGCCAGTCGCCGCGGGCGGGGGTTCCG
>JAFGOJ010000325.1 GCA_016926575.1 Anaerolineae bacterium
CGGCGGGTTTGAAACCCGCCCTACATCGAGACGGTCTATTTTCGGAACAGGTGAAATATGGACGTAGAGGAAAAGAAGACAAATCGTTACCGCTTCGACCCGGCGGGCCGCTTCGTGATCGAAGATTACGACCGGGCCAAGCCGTTCGCCAGCTTTCTCCCCGGCATCGCCGGAACGCTGGGCGTCCCGATGTGGGTCTTCACCGTCAACCGGGGGCAGGCGATTGCCAGTTTCGGCGTGGAAGACAAGGATCATCCGGTCATGGAGTTCCTCCCGGCGGACAAGGCGTATCAGGCTACGCCGGCGGTTGGGTTCCGCACCTTTCTCAAGCTGGCGCGCGCGGGCGAGGCGGCGTTCTACGAGCCCTTCGCACCGTGGAACCGGGCCGACAAGACCGCGATGTCGATCGGCATGAACGACCTGGAGCTGGAGGCGATCAGCCGAGAGCACGGGGTTCGGACGGGCGTCGTCTATTTCACCTTGCCGGGCGAGCCGTTCGCTGCGCTGGTGCGTCAGGTGACGGTGACCAACGTGGGCGTTGCGCCACTTGGTGTCCAAATGCTGGATGGCATGCCGCGCGTGATGCCCTACGGCGTCGACAACTGGGGGTTGAAAGAGATCGGCCGCACCCTCGAGGCCTGGATGGGCGTCTCGAACCTGGCGGCGGGCGTCCCTTTCTACCGGTTCGAGGCCACCCCTGGCGACTCGGCGGAAGTGGAGCACGTCGAGGCGGGCAACTTCTACCTGGCGTTCGTCGTCGAGGAGGGGCAGGCGCGGTTGCTGCCGGCCCTGGTCGATCCGGCGGTCGTCTTCGGCCACAACACGGCCCTGAGCGCGCCCGACCGCTTCGTCGAGCGGCCGCTGGCCGAGCTTCAAGCGGCGCGGCAGATCACCACCGGCCGCACGCCGTGTGGCTTCTTCGGCCTGGAGGGACGGCTGGAACCGGGCCAGGCCATGACGCTGACGGCCATCGTCGGCCACACGGGCAGCCTGGAGCGCCTGCGCCAGCATCAGGCGCGCATCATCCGGCCGGACTACGTGGCGCAGAAACGGGCGGAGGCCGAGCGCCTGGTCCGTCAACTGACGGACGTCGTCGCCACTCAGACCGGACATCCGATCTTCGACGCCTACTGCCGCCAGACGTTCCTCGACAACGTTTTGCGTGGCGGCTGGCCGCTGATTCTAGAGGGCACCGAGAAGCGCACGGTCTACCACGTCTACTCGCGCAAGCACGGCGATCTGGAGCGGGATTACAACGCCTTCCACCTGGCGGCGGAGCCGTATTCCCAGGGAAACGGCAACTACCGGGACGTGAACCAGAACCGGCGCTGGGATGTGCTGTTGGAGCCACGGGTGGAGGATTTCGACGTCCTGTCGTTCCTCGAGTTGATTCAAGCGGACGGGTACAACCCGCTGGTGGTGGAGGGGAGCCGTTTCGTTCTGCCCGAGGCACGTCAGGCTGAGGTTTTGGCCCTGGTGGAGGAGCCGGAGGCGTTGCGACCGCTTCTGGCCGAGGCTTTTACCCCCGGCGGGCTGCTGCAGGCGATGCGAAACCGGGGCATCGGTCTGCGGGTGCCGCCCGAGACGTTCGTGTTGGCGGTGTTGGAGCAGGCCGAGCAGCGGTTCAAGGCGACCTTCGGCGAGGGGTACTGGATCGATCACTGGTTCTACACCCTCGACTTGATCGATGCCTACCTGGCAGTTTATCCGGAACGGAAAGACGCGCTGTTGTTCGAGAGACAGGTCGCCTTCTTCGACAGCCCCGCCTTCGTGCGCCCGCGGTCGAAGAAGACGGTCCTGACCGCGCGCGGCGTGCGTCAGTACGGAGCAGTGATCGAGGACGAGGAGAAGGCCGCGCTGATTGCCGCACGGGGCGAGATGCCGGACCGGGTACGGATCGAACACGGCCGGGGGGCGGTTTACCGGACGACCGTTTTCGCCAAGCTGGTGGGCCTGGCGTTGATCAAGTTTGCCACGCTCGACCCGTTCGGGATGGGCATCGAGATGGAGGCCGGGAAGCCGGGGTGGTACGACGCGCTGAACGGGCTGCCGGGGCTGTTCGGGTCGTCTCTGTGCGAGACGTATGCGTTGCAGCGGCTGCTGGCGTTTCTGTTGGAGGCGGCTCAGGAGGCGGAGCGCGAGATCGCGTTGCCGATCGAGCAAGTCGCTTTGATGGGGGCGGTCGTGCGGGCGCTGGCGGACTGGGAAGAGGTGGGCGACGTGCGGTACTGGGACGCGGTTGCCACGGCCCGCGAGGCCTACCGCGAGCGGGTGCGGCTGGGCCTCGACGGCGAGACGGTGATGCTGGCCTGCGGCGAGTTGCTGCCTGTACTTGAGGCATTTCAGGCGCGGGTGGCGACGGGCATCGAGCGGGCGGTGGAGATGAACGGCGGCATTCCGCCGACGTATTTCACGTACACTGTCACCCATTACGAACCGCTGTTCGACGCGAGCGGTGCACCGCTGCACGACGAACAAGGCCGGCCGCGAGTGGTGGCGCAGGATTTCGCGGTCGACGTGTTGCCTTTGTTCCTCGAAGGGCCGATGCACGCGCTGGGGATGATGCCGGGCGCGGAAGAAGCGCGCCGGTTGTACGCGCAAGTCCGGGAGAGCGATCTCTTCGACCGGGCGTTGGGGATGGTCAAGGTCAACGCCGCGTTGACGGACGTCTCTCACGAGATCGGCCGCGCGCGCGCCTTCACGCCGGGGTGGCTGGAGAACGAATCGATCTGGTTGCATATGGCCTACAAGTACCTGCTGGCAATGCTGAAGGCGGGACTGTACGACGAATTCTTCCAGGAGTTCAAGGCGGGGTTGGTTCCCTTCCAGGAGCCGGCGGTCTATGGACGGAGTCCATTAGAGAACTCGTCCTTCATCGTCAGCAGCGCGCATCCCGACCCAACGCTGCACGGGGCGGGGTTCGTGGCCCGGCTGAGCGGCTCGACGGCTGAATTTTTGACCATGTGGGGTATAATGATGGCCGGACGGCAGCCGTTTTTTGTGCAGGATGGGGTGCTTTGCCTGGCGTTCCGCCCGGCGCTGCCGGGCTGGCTGTTTGACGATTTGGGGATGGTGCGCTTTACCTTCTTAGGGCACACGGACGTTGTGTATCACCATGTGGGCCGGGACGACGTTGCCCCGGATCGCGTGTCTGTCGCGAGGATGACGTTGCAGTTTAGAGATGGAGACACGATCGAGCTACCCGCCGCTGTGGTTGAGTCGCCCTATGCTGAGCAGGTACGGCAGGGTCGGGTGCGGCAAATCGATGTTTTCTTGAGGTGAAGTATGGAAACGATCACGTTGTCTGTATTTGACCACGGCGAAGAACCGATGGCTGTCTTGCGGGATGTGTTGCAGCAGTTCGAGGCAGAGCATGGGGTTGGGGTGGACCTGGAGGTGCTGCCCTGGGAGGGTGGCTGGGGGCGGATGATGCGCCAGGCTATCTCCGAAGGTGGAATTGACGTTTCCGAGGTGGGAAGTACCTGGATCGGCGATTTTGCCTCGTCCAAGATGGACGCGCTGTATACCTTCAATCGCTACGACATCGATGCGATGGGTGGGGAGAAGGGGTTTTTGCCGGCGGCGTGGCAGAGTGGTATTCCGGCGTCCCGCTCCCGCTGGGCACCCTCGCGGGTGTGGGGGGTGCCGTGGTTGGCCGACACGCGCGTCGTCTTTTACCGGCGCGACATCTTGGAGCGGGCGGGGATCGACGTGACGACGGCGTTCGAGACGGCGGCGGCCTTCGAGGAGACCGTGGCCCGCTTGCAGGCGAGCGGCGTGCGTATTCCGCTCGTCCTGCCGACGCTGCGTGTGCGGATCAGCGTCCATCTGTTAGCTTGTTGGGTGTGGGGTGCGGGGGGGGATTTCCTCACTCCCGACGGACGGCAAGTTCTTATCTCTGCCCCAGAGGCGCGGGCGGGGATGAAGGCCTATTTCAGCCTGGGCCGCTACCTGCCGGAGGACGTTCACGCCATCACCGACCACCATGCGAACGAGTTGTTCTGGCAGGGCGAGGCGGCAATGACGGTGAGCGGGCATTGGATTCTGACGCAGCAACAGGGTGTGCCTGAAGTGACGGCGAACTTGGAAGCGGCGCTGCCGCCGGGGGTGCCCTTCGTCGGCGGGCTGAGCCTGGTGATTTGGGGGCACACGCGGCACAGGAAACTGGCCGGCGACCTGGTGCGCTTCATGGTTCACAGCGATACGGCGCTTTCATTGTACCCTCTGCTCGGCCCGCCCGCGCGGTTGGACCGATTGGACCAGCCGCCTTTCTCCGACGATCCGCGCTACCGGGTGCTGGCCGAGGCGCTGCGGACGGGGCGCTCTTTCTCGTCTGGACATATGTGGGGGATGCTCGAGAGCTTGCTGGCTGACGAAATTCCCTTGATCTGGCAGGACGTCCTGACTTCTCCCGAGTCGGTTATAGAAGATATTATTGATACGCATCTTGAACGTGTCGCAAGCCGCTTCGCGGATGCAAGTGGAGGCGTCTAACCGATGAATGATACTGTGGTTCATGTGGATCATCTGAGCAAACACTTCCGTATCCTGAACCGGCGCGAGGGCTTGGGAGGGGCGATACGGGACCTCTTTTCGGCCGATTACAAGACGGTGCGGGCGGTCGACGATATCTCGTTCGACATTCAGGCGGGGGAGATTGTGGGGTACATCGGCCCCAACGGCGCGGGCAAGTCGACAACGATCAAGATGATGACCGGCGTGTTGAAACCGAGCGACGGCACACTCCTGGTGAGCGGGAACGAACCCTACGCGAACCGGCGGCGGAACGCACAGACGATGGGCGTCGTCTTCGGCCAGCGCACCCAGTTGTGGTGGGATTTGCCGGTGATCGAGTCGTTCCGGATACTGAAAGAGATCTACCGGGTCGATGACGCGACCTATGAAAAACATCTGGGCATGTTCAACGAGCTTGTCGATCTCAAAGCGCTTTATTCGCAGCCGGTGCGGAAGCTCTCTCTAGGCCAGAGGATGTTGTGTGACATCACGGCCTCCTTCTTGCACAACCCGCGGATTGTCTTCTTGGACGAGCCGTCCATCGGCCTGGACGTGTCGGTCAAGAGCAAAATTCGTTCGGTGATCCGAGAACTGAATCGCGCTCAACGCACGACCATCATCTTGACCACGCACGACCTGGGTGACGTCGAGGCGTTGTGCCGGCGCATCATCATCATCGACAAAGGGAAAATCATCTATGACGGCCCGATCGGCAAGGTCACTGCATTGTTCGGCGCGTACCGGACGCTAAAAGTGCAGATTCACAATTACAAGGAGGGCACGTCGGACCAACTCGAGGCCGCGCTGGGGGCCAGGTTTGGCGGGGATGCCGCGATCGCGGTCGAGCATACGGAGACCGGGTGGACCGATGTCACCGTCAATCAAGACCAGGTCCCTCTGTTCGACGTGCTGCGCTTCGTGATGGAGACACTGCCCATCAAAGACGTGCGAATAGTCGAAATATCGATGGAGAATGTCGTGCAGCAAATCTATGACGGGGCCCTGAAATGAAGTCCTATTTCGCTTTGGTCCGAGGCTCCTTCATGGCCATTATGATGTACCGCCTCAGTTTCTTCTTTACCGTCATCGGCAACCTCTTGTACATCGTATTGCTGTACTTCTTGTGGAGCAGCATCTATCGGGGCGTCGAGACGATCCGCGGCATGTCGTTCAACCAGGCCTTCGTTTACGTTGCCTTGGCGGGTTCGATTTTCACCATGGTCAAAACGTGGGCCGATTGGGAGATTTCCTGGCACATCACCAGCGGGTCGATCATCATGGATCTGGTCAAGCCGCTCGATTTTCAATTCTATTTCTTGAGCCAGACGGTCGGGTTTATGGCCTTCAACTTTATTATGATTGCGCTCCCCTCGGCGCTGGTGCTGCTGCTCTTTTTTGGAGCCGACGTTGAGATGGGCGTAGGGCTGCTTTTCCTTCCCGCAGGGCTGATATTAGCCTTTCTGATCAGTTTTGCCATCGACTATATCATCGGTTTGACCTCATTCTATACCGAGTCGATCTGGGGCATCAGCATGACCAAGGAGATCATCACCACGCTACTCTCGGGGGCATTGGTGCCGCTCCAGTTCTTCCCCGACGCGGCGCAACGTATCCTGCGCCTGCTCCCGTTCCAGGCGATCTATCACATTCCGCTGACGATGCTCACCGCGCCGAATCTGGACGTGCGGGCGTGTTTGGGGCTGCTGGGCACGCAGGTGGTGTGGGTGGTGCTGCTGTTCCTGGCCGGGCGGCTTCTCTTCACGCGCGCCAGCCGGGTGTTGATGGTGAGCGGAGGGTAAGTATGCGAACGCTCTTGCACTACGTCCGGCTCTATGTTCTCATCGCCACGCAATACGTCAAGGCGCGCATGCAGTACCGCGCGGATTTTTGGATCAGCTCGGTGGGCATGGTGTTTACCAGCATCGCCACGGTGTTTGTCTTCTGGGTGCTGTTCCATTCCATCCCTGACCTGGCCGGCTGGAGCTTCGACGAGATTCTATTTATCTACGCGTTTTACCTTCTCTCAGTCGTTCCCCTGCAGCTCTTTTTCGACAACATCTGGCAGTTGCGCTTTCACGTCGTCGAGGGTTCGTTCATCAAATATTACCTGCGGCCGATCAATATGATGTTCTACTACATGTCCGATATGGTCGATCTGAAGGGCTGGGTGCAGTTGGCCCTGGGCGTATTTATGCTGATCTATGCCTCGCAGCGATTGGGGCTGACGTGGAACCTGTGGCGGCTGGGGGTGTTGGGGATGGCGCTGTTCAGCTCGTCCCTGGTGGCGATCTCGATCCTGACCATCGCCGCCTGCGCGACGTTCTGGATCGTCGGTTCGTTCCCCGTGATGGACCTGGCGCTCAAGATCCGCGACTTTTCTCCGTACCCGATGACGATTTTCGATGGCTTTTTCCGGTTCCTTTTCACCTATCTGATCCCGATCGGATTCGTGGCGTTTTACCCCTCCCAGTTCTTTCTACGACCCGAACAGGTGCCTTTGCTGACCTATTTCTCCCCATTGATGGGGATCGGCTCTTTTGCTCTGGCCTATTTCGTGTGGACCAAGGGCGTCAATTCCTACACCGGGACCGGGTCATAGTCGACCATCGAGGAGATTGCCAATGACCGAAACGTTTGATTTCCCCGCCGGCTTTGTGTGGGGGGCTGCTACTTCCTCATACCAGATTGAGGGCGCGTGGGACGAGGACGGGAAGGGCGAGTCGATCTGGGACCGCTTCTCCCACACGCCGGGCCGGGTCAGGGATGGCGACACGGGCGACGTGGCCTGCGACCACTACCACCGCTGGGCGGAGGACGTGGCGCTGATGCAGGCGCTGGGGCTACAGGCCTACCGCTTCTCCGTCTCCTGGCCGCGCATCCTGCCCGCCGGGCGGGGGGCGGTCAACCCGGCCGGGCTCGATTTCTACGACCGGCTGGTGGATGGATTGCTGGACGCTGGGATCGAGCCGTTCGTCACGCTCTACCACTGGGACCTCCCTCAGGCGCTCCAGGACGAAGGCGGGTGGCCCGCCCGGTCGACGGCCGAGGCGTTCGTCGAGTACGCCGACGTGTTGAGCCGCCGCCTGGGCGACCGGGTGACGCACTGGATCACCCACAACGAGCCTGCGGTGACGGCTTACACTGCTCACTTTCACGGCGCGCACGCCCCCGGTGTGCGCGATATGGCCACCGCCCTGCGGGTGGCGCATCACCTGCTGCTCTCCCACGGCTGGACGGTGGAGCTCCTGCGCCGCAACAGCCCCGGCGCCGAGGTGGGCATCACGCTCAACGTGAACTACTCGGTGCCTGCCTCGCCCGGCGCGGCAGACGCGAATCTCGCCCGCCGGCACGACGGCATGTGGTACCGCTGGTTCCTCGACCCACTGGTGGGGCACGGCTACCCCGCCGACGTCGTCGCCGACCGGGTGGCGGAGGGCGCGCTGCCGCCGGAGGGGCTGGACGTCGTCCATCCGGGCGACATGGCGGCCATCGCCGTGCCCATCGACTTCATGGGCGTCAACTACTACCGGCGCGAGGTCTTCCGCGACCGGGCGGCGGCGGGCAATTTGCCGCAGGTGGTCTTCGAACCACCCCAATCGGCACCCGCATGGACGGAGATGGGGTGGGAGATCTACCCGGAGGGGCTGTATCACGTCTTGAGGAGACTCCATCAAGAATATCAGATGCCGAAACTCTACGTCACAGAGAACGGGTGCAGCTTCTCCGGCGGAGCGGGGGCGGATGGGCGCACAAACGACCGGCGGCGCATCGATTATCTGGCCGGCCACTTCGCCGCTGCCGCCCAGGCCATCGCGCACGGCGCGCCGTTGGCCGGCTATTTCGTCTGGTCACTGTTCGACAACTTCGAATGGGCCCACGGCTACGCCCAGCGGTTCGGCATCGTCTGGGTCGATTTCGAGACCGGCGAGCGGATTCCTAAAGAGAGTGCATTGTGGTACCAACGGTTTATTTTCGCGCAATCGGAAAAGGAGATTGAAAAATGACGGAGAAAGTGGAAAAGCGGACGCTGGGTAAGAGTGGCATCGAGGTCACCAAGATGGGCTTCGGCCTGTGGGCGGCCGGCGGCGACTATTGGGGGCCGACGGAGGATCAAAAGATATTCGACGCCATCGACGCCGCGCTCGATGCCGGGATCAATTTCTTCGACACCGCCGACGTCTACGGCGGAGGGCACAGCGAGGAACTGCTGGGCCGGGCGATGAAGGGGCGGCGCGACCGATTCGTCACCGCCACCAAGATCGGCTGGTTCGATTTCGACGGCGAGGCCGGCAGATCGGCCTACGATACCGTCGACAAGCTGGTCGCCGGGGTGGAGAGCAATCTCCGCCGGCTGCAGACGGACTACGTGGACGTCATCCAGAGCCACATCGACTTCCGCGACCCGACGATGGAGGTCTTCCTGGAGGGGTTCCAAAAGCTCCAACGGGATGGCAAGGTGCGCGCCTACGGCGTCAGCACCAGCAACTTCGAGTACCTGCAAGCCTTCAACGGCGATGGTGGAGCCTCGACGCTCCAGATCGACTACAGCATCCTCAACCGCACGCCGGAGGCCGAGATTTTCCCCTACTGCATCGCGCATAACATCGGCGTCATCACCCGTGGGCCGCTGGCGATGGGCATTCTAACCGGCAAGTTCACTCCTGATTGGGAGTTCCGCGAGGACGACTGGCGGAGGCGTTGGCAAGAGACCCCCGAGGAGCGGGACGTCTTCTTGCAGGACCTGCAAAAGGTGGAGCAGCTGCGTCCGCTGGCGCAGGGCCGGACGATGGCCCAGTTGGCGCTCCAGTTCGTCATGGCTCACCCGGCGGTGACGGTGGCGATCCCCGGGGCGAAGAACCCGCGCCAGTTGCAGGACAACGTGCAGGCCGCGCTGTTGCCCGCGTTGACGGACGAGGAACTGGCCCAGATCGACGCCATCACGCCATCGGGCGGCGGGCGGAAGATTTGGCCGGCGTAGGTTTGTTGCCCGACTGTGCTCTTTGTGGTGAAATCAGCCTTTTTTCAGGACAGAGGCCATGATCGCTTTGCTCACAACCGATAGACGAAAATGCCAACCCTCCCGCAGGTTCCAAACCTGCGGGAGGGTGAGGGCCGCCTGAGGCATTAACCCAGGCCCATTTGCGGAAGGGGTCCGGGGGAACCGGAAGGTAAACCGCAGGTTTACCCGTTTCCCCG
>JAFGOJ010000326.1 GCA_016926575.1 Anaerolineae bacterium
GTTCGTGAAGTCCACCCCGCTCCCCAGGCACACCGGCGCATTCGACGTGAACGCCGCCTCCGGCAGCGCGTTCACCACCACCGTGTCGGTGAACGTATCGAAGTGCCCGCTGGCGTTGGTGACGGTCAACGCGACGGCATACTCACCGTCGTCGGCGTAGGTGTAGCTGGGATTTTGCTGCGTCGACGTGCCCGTCCCGTCGCCAAAGTTCCAGGACCAGGTAACTGCACAACGACCGGTATCGGTGAAGGCCATCGCCACCCCCAGGCAGATCGGGCCATCGTTGCTGAAGCTGGCCGTCGGAGTGACGATGACCTGGTGCGCCACGGTCGTCATCAGCCAATTGGGTATATTGGTCGCCGACAGATAGGCGGTGTTGGTGATGCGTATATCCTCGCACACATCCGCGCTCGGTCGCACCGCATACGTGACCGATTCGTGCGTCTGCGAAGACACGTCGCCTATCGACCAGGAAACGATCCCGCCGCTCTGGCTGCACGATACGCCGCCGGAGCAGCTCACGTACGTCGTACTGATGGGAAGCACGTCGGTGATGGTCATGCCGGTGGCGGTGAAGGGCATGGTGTTGGTGACGTCGATCCGGTACGTAAACAGCTCCCCCGGCAGCGCGAAGGAAGCAGCAGCCGATTTCTCCAGTTCGAGACCATTGCCGAGGACCAGGTAGGTCTGGCCGATTTTGTCCCTTCCGCCTGAATCCGCCCCGCGCGCGCCAACGAGAATGTCCTCGAAGCCGTCGCTGTTGACATCGCCGCCTCCGGAGACCGTATTGCCGACCCAGTCGGTGGTAGTCTCGCCCCAGTAAGAGGCGTCGGCATCTGCCAGGTCGAAGTCCATGCCCCATTCCGCCGCCGCTCGCCCGAAGATCAGATAGGCCTGGCCGCTGTTCGTAAAGCCCGATTCATCGTTGCCATACGCCCCGATGAGGAAGTCGTCATAGCCGTCGGCATTGACGTCGCCGGCAGCCGAAACCGCACGCCCCGACCAATCTCCCGCCACCTCTCCTATGAAAGAAGCGTCCGCATAGGTGGCCAGGCTCATCACCGCCGTCCAGCTCAACGTCGATCGCCCCAGGACGAGATACGTCTGGCCCGCGTCGGTTCCGCCTTCGTCGTTCCCCCAGCAGCCGACCAACACGTCGTGATAGCCATCGCCATCCACGTCGCCGACACCGAACAAACTCCAGCCGCAGTATTGATTGATGCCATCGGACACGAAGGTGACGTCGGCGTAGTCGGTCAGTGTCATCGTTTGGGTCCAGTCGAGCGTCGCGCGTCCCAGCATGAGATACGTGTAACTGGTCTGGTTCGAGTTGATCTCTCCCGGCGCGCCGATGAGGAAGTCGTCGTAGCCATCGGCATCGACGTCGCCCGCCCGGGCAACGGCGTAGCCGGCGTGGGCGCGGTTGCCCGGTCCGAGGAACGCGACGTCGGCCGCCGTGCTGAGATCGGCGTCCATCGACCAGCCGGTGGAAGCGCCAAAGATGAGGTAGGCCTTCCCGGCCTCGTCGCCGTGATCGTCGTTGAACGGCGCACTGATGACAATGTCATCGTACCCATCGGCGTTCACGTCTCCCACCCCTGCCACCGCGTAACCCGCCCGATCGATTGCGTTCTCTCCCCAAAAGGAACCATCCGCTGAAGAAAGGCCCACGTCCATGGTCCAACTGACCGTATCGCGGCCAAGTATCAGGTACGCTTGTCCGCTGTCGCTGCCGCCCACATCATTCTGCGGCGCGCCGATCAAGAAGTCATCGTAGCCATCGGCGTTCACGTCACCGGCGCCAGAAACCGCGTAGCCCGAGCGGTCTTCCTGACCCTCCCCTTGGAAGGAGGCTGCAGCATTGCTGCTCAGGGCCATGTCCATCGACCAGCCCGTGGCCCCACCCAGGACGAGATAGGTCTGCCCCGTGTCTGTGATCGCTTCGTCATTGAGGTAGGCCCCGATCAGAAAATCATCGTAGCCATCGGCGTCGACGTCCCCGGCCCAGGCAATCGCCCAGCCGGATTCGTCGTAGGCCGCCTCTCCCCAGAACGATGCGTCCACGTCCGCCAGGTCGATGTCCGGTTGAAGTGGAGCGGCCCGCGTCAGCGTCACCACGACCATGCTCATGAGCAAAAAAGATAGAAGTGCCGAGCTCGCCAGCAAGATCCAACGCCTCTCTTTCTGTCGATCAGGCAACTGTTGCGACATAGATTGCACAAGACTGTTCTTCATCCCTCCGACTCCTTCGCTATATAAAAAAGGACGCGCTACTACATCGATGAAACGCTCCAACGTATCCCCCCGCCTATCCAAAAAAGTACCGATACACTTTTCTAAGCGGCGTCCGAGCCGCCCATTTCATCGCCAGAATGGGAAGTCCAATCGAAAGCAGGACGATGATCGCCTGAAACACGGCCTGATACCCAAGCAGCCCAGGAGCAAGGTGATAGATCGCCCGCGCCGACAGTTCCATGACCTTCGGATGCAGCAGGTAGATGCCGAAGGACATCGCTCCGATCTGCTCGACCTGCCGCGAGCAAGGCATCGCATGGGGCTCGAATGCCAAAAAGCACAGGATGAACGCGACGGCGTACAGCATCGACGACAGTTTGAACGTGGCGTGAGGCCAATCGAACGCTCCCGTAACCGCGGTCAGCCATTCGGCCTCGAAGATGGACCCGATCCCCAACACGATGGTTGCCACGAGCAGCGCATAACGCGCGCGCTGAAGCCACGCCTTCCACGCCTTGATGTGGAGGCCGCACACGATGCCCATCGGGAAATAGACGGCCCACCACACCAGCGCCCAGGGCGTATCGTCTGGGAGCGCTGGCAGGCTGCCCCCGAAGTACCTCTGGTACAGCAGCCCGACGAAAACCACCTGCACCACGCCCGCCCCAACGATCAACGCCCGGCCGCGTTCCCGCGCCAGGGGCACCAGAAACGGGGCCAGCAGGTAGAGTTGAACGAGCAGCGGGATGAAGAAATAGGCCCCCACGGCGTGCCCCAACAGCAGGCTGATGGCGTAGTCGAGCGCCGACCGCGTCTCCCCCTCCGCCGCTTCCACCAGGAAGATGAGGAGCGACCAGATGAGATAGGGCCACAGCAGGCCCAGCACGCGCGTGCGTACGATCTTCCAACTCAGCGTCGCGCGGTCTCCACGGGCGGCGTAGGCGACGAAGAAGCCGGAGATGAACAGAAAGGCCGGCACGCTGAAGAGCGTGAGCTGTTGCACCGCCACCAAACCGTAGTAGGGCCAGCTCCCCATCTGGTCGAAGTTCGGCGAGACCACGTCCCGGTAGCGATGCGCCCACCAGAACATGGCCGTGTACCCGTGCCCGGCAGCGTGATTCAACACCACCGCCAGAATGGCCAGCCCGCGCAGTAGAGGCACTCCCTTTCTCATCGCCTACTCGACGTATCCCAAATCCCTGAGCCGCTGCATCACAACGTCGTCGACGCTCGATTCAACGGACTGCACGTTGCCCCGCTCTCTTGTCTCGTGCGTGTCCACATACTGAACCGGATAGTCCCGCAAAAACGCAGGGCTGAGCGCCTCGGACAACACCCGCCCGTCCATATCCCGGCCGATGGGCAACCCCATCAGCGCCAGGATGGTAGGGGTGATGTCGTAGACGGAGGCGTCTTTGATCTGCGCCTCCCGCGCGATGGCCTCACCCGAAAGAATCAAAATCCCGTCCGGGGCGTTGTCGTGCTGGCCGGACCAGGGCAGGGTACCCGATGGCCCGTGCCCGTGATCAGACACGATGACCACCGTTCCACCGTTCCTGCAATGGTCGACGAGCTGGCCCACAATCTCATCGAGATAGACGTACCAATTCTCGATCGTCTTCCCATATTTGGCGATCTCCTCGTCGGGTATCTGATCAAAATATTCAGGTTCCAGGCAGTGCCAGAAGAAGTGCTGCGCCGGATCGACGCTGAGGAAGATGCCCAAGAGGTGCGGGTCGTACGTCCGGTACAGATGGCGCGCCACCTGCCGCCGGAACTCGTGGCACAGGTATTCCAGCTTCAAGAACTGGAGCGGCGTGTAGTTGCTTGTGATGGGGAACTCGTCGTGGTGGAAGGTCATCAGACTTTCCAGCTCCTCGCCGTCCAGGTTGAAAAACCGTCGCACTTCCTCCTGTGTCAACAGTTCGTCGGTGCGCAAGTAAGGCACCACGTCGTCCAGCACCTCCGCCGGATACGTGGCGCGGTCCATGCTCTCCGGCGGCGTCGAGAGCAGCAACTCGACGTACTGCGAGACCCAGAACCCATCCACCACCTCCGCCGGCCACGAGTTCCACCACCCGATGAAGCCCGCCCGCCGACCCTCGTCGCTGGCGATGTTCCACACCCCCTTGCAGCGTCGGAAGTTGCTGGTGAGAGGAATGCGCTTGATGATCCCCCGCTCCACAAGCTGCCTCTTCCACCAGGACAGTCTCAGCGCGCGATGGAGCAAGCGCGAGAAAGGTGAGAGCTGCTCCCAGCGATAGTCGTACAACACCCGGCGCAGCCCCGGCAGTTTGAGCGCAGAGAAGCTCTTGACCCCATGCTTCTCCGGCGATTTGCCCGTACTGATGGTGCTCCACACCAGGGGGGAGAGGGTGGGGTAGAACGTCTTGAGCGGTGCCGCCACGCCCTCCGCCATCAACTGCGCGAAGTGCGGCAGGCGTCCGGCGCGCACGAGCGGCCCCATCACGTACCACGTGGCAGAATCGATGCCGATGAACAAAACCCTCGGCAGACCGTCCTGCTTTCCTCTATCTGCTTTCAAATTCACCACCTCCGATGTAAACGGTACACCTCGACCAGCTCATCCATCTCTGCTGCGATCGATTTGACGGGCGGAACCCCGGCCCGCAACGTCTCCAGCAGCGACGGCTCTTCAGCCAGCCGGCGCAACTGGCGCGCCAGGTCGGCGGAGTCGCCCGCCCGGAAGAGCAAGCCGCTCACCTCGTGCTCCACCAGCTCCGCCATCCCACCGATGTCGCTGGTGACCACGGGCAGGCGGTGCGCAAACGCCTCCAAAATCACATTGGGGCTGTTTTCGTACCATATCGACGGCACGACGACCGCGTCCAGCCCTTCCAACACGTCGCCAAGCGCCTCTTTGGGGAAGACCCCCAGGTATCGCAGCCGGTCGTCCCGGCGCATGTGCGCCCTGATCTCTCTCCCGTAACGGGGAAATCCCGCGTCGTCGCCGTAGACCGACACCTCCAGCAGAAGCCGCGGGAGGCGCTGAACAGCCTCGACCAGAACGTGGACGCCTTTGTACGGCACGACAGCCCCCAGGTACCCCACGCGCAAGGCACCGTTGGGCGAGCGCGCAGACACGCCGCCCGCACGGGGCGGGAAATCCCGCCCCTGGCGGATGAAGCGCATCCGGGCGGGATCGACCCCAGCCTCAGCCGCAAACCGGTGCAGGAACTGCGACGGGCTGATGATGCAGTCTGCCCCGTTCAGCGCATCGAGGAGGAACGCGCGTCGCGCCTCGATGCGCGCCGCGGGCCGCCGCCGCGCCCGCCACACCGCGTCCATCAGCCCGGGCGCAAGACGCCCCGGAATCCGGTAACGCCGCCGCTCCTCGGCCAGACAGCGCGCGCAGGCCGCTGCAGAGGGCAGCGCGTCGCAGCGCCGGTCGTTGCTGCGCCACATCTGCACGCGCGGGCAGAAGAACCAGAAATCGGTCAACGTGACGACCGTGGGAACGCCCAGCTCCTGCGCCGCCTTCAGCGCGCGCCCGGTCAAAACGTAGCCACCGATCAGATGAAACACGTCGGGTTGGCGCTCGGACAGCATCTGGCGCAGGTAGTCGCCCACCCACGCGTTGTCATACTCCCAGAGGAAGGGGTCCGCCGCCGCCGACCGGTCGAACCACAGCCGGCGCACGCGCAAGCCGTTGTAGACCTCTTCCTTCCACACGAGCCCATCCGCCGGCCCGTCGAAGTCGTCTTCCACGCAGGTAACCGTCACGTCGTGCCCGCGCGCTTGCAGGTGAGAGGCCGTGCGCAGGGTACGCAGCTCGGCGCCGCCCGTATAGCGCGGCGGGAAGTGGTGGACGGCGAGCTCTATTCGCATTTTCCCCCCGCCTCGACAGCCCGAGGAGGCACGCGCCGGACGAACACCATCCGCCCCAACTGCACCAACTCGCTCCACGTCAACACGCCGAGGCCAAACAAGAGCGCGACGTATGCCAGCGCCCCCACGCCGATTGGAAGCACCAGAAAGGCGTCGCGCAGCAAGAAGACCAGGCCGCCCATCAACACGGCCGCCAACACGGTCCGCCCGATCTCGCCCCAGCGTATGCCGAAGCGCAGCCCACGGTTGACCAGCCGCCAGTTCTGCACCAGATTGACGACGCGCCCGCCCAACAAAGCCAGCGCCGCCCCCGCTGCACCCAGCGTCGGCACCAGCAACAGGTCCAGAACGATGGTGATCACCGCGTTGATGACCGTCACCCGCGCCAACTCCCGTTCCAGATGCAGCGCATTCGCCAGCCGCCCCAACAGCTCGAGCAGGAAGAGCGCCGGCAGCGCCCACAGCATGACCTGGAGAATCCGCACCGACGGCTCGAATTCCTGCGTGTAAAGGAGAATCACCACCGGTCGCGCCAGTATCGTTCCCCCCACGGTGATGGGCAGCGCGATGACGAGCAGATATTTGACCGCGCGCCGGATCAATGTGGCCATCGCGGCAGGGTCCACCACGTAGGCCCGCGCCATCGAGGGATACATCGCCTGGCCCACGCTGAACGCCAGCAGAAGCAGCATCCCGATCAAGTTGTAGGGCACGTTGTACCACCCCACCGCCTGGTCGGTTAGAACGAACGACATCAGCAGCGTGTCGAACTGGTTGCGCAGCGTGAACGCAATGCTGCTGACGCCGAAAGACAACGCGGCGCGCACCATGCCGGGCCAGTGACGCACGCTCACATCCAGACGTCCCACACCCAACCGGCGCAACAACACCCACCCGGAGCAGATGGCCCTCACACCAACCGCCACCAACGACGCAACGATCAAGCCGATGAAGCTGCCCCCGCTCACCAACACCAGCGTGCCCAGCACCCAGAAAACGACCCGCTCCACGAAGGAGAAGGCAGCATCGTAGTCGAGCCGTTCGCGCGCAATGAGCGCGCACCCCAACGGCCCCTGAACGGCCCAGACGAGTTGCCCGGCGCTGGCGATCAAAATGCCGGTGACGAGATCGTCCTCCTTGCCCAACCACAGCGCCGAGAGAGGGGCAATGACCGCGATGGCCAGCGAGAGCAGCGTCCGGATGGCGATGCTGTTGGGCAGCAGCCACGCCGTTCGGGAACGGTCTTCCGCCATCTCACGCACCGAGTAGGGTGCCAGGCCCAGGTCGGTGAAGATTCCGAAAAGAGCCACGTAGGCCATCACCGTGGCGTATCGCCCAAATTGCACCGCCCCCAGGCGGCGCACGACGTACACGTTGAAGGCGAAAGCGACGATGCGGATCAACACCTGCGACCCGAAGACGAAGGCCGAGTTGCGCGCCACCATCGGCAGCAGGGAGGCATCCGACTGCGCCGGGCCAGAGCCAGGAAGTGCGCCCTCCGGTTGGGTCATCGCGCCCCCCCAGCCCGCAGCACGTGCTTCCTAAAGAGATCCAGCGTCAACAAGTTCCAGGTGAACCAGTCCGGCGCATCGAGCTTGCGCTCGAAATCGGCCCGTGCCATGAATGCCGGCCGCTCGATGGCGCGAACCAGGTCCCGCAGAACACCCACGCGCATCCAGTCCATCAGTTCCCGGTCGAAACCACTATGCCCCTTCGGCTTATCGACATCCCCGTAGCTAGAGGAATGCTGAAGGAACCACTTCATCATCGGCTTCGTCCGCCCTTCAGAAAAGAAACGGACGCGCGGGTCGAACGCAAAGGCCACCTCCATCAACTCGTAGTCCAGATACGGATAGAGCACTTGGATGTTGTATGCATTGTACATTTGAACAATCAGCGGCTGCTCGTCGGCCACCAACCCCACCAGTTGAAACAAATGCACGCTCTCCACGACCGTCTTGTCGTCGAAGTAGCCCCTCACGAAGTCCTGCTGTCGATCCAGCACGTCTTCCACGGCTCGGTCGCCCAAACATCGCTTCACCACCGCCACGTCGGTGAACATGCCCTGCCCGCTGATGGGATTGTCCGGCGAATGCGGATCTCGGAGTGCGCGCGCCAGGCGCGCCAACTCGCGGGCCCCATAGGCTTTATGCGGCCACCTGGCACTCAGAAGAAGCGCGCCGCCGTCCAATAGCCGGCTGGCCATGGGCAATCGACTCACCACACCGAGCTGGAGCAAGCGCCTGGCACTCTCGACGCCGAAAAGGGTATCGGAGGCCACACCGGTCAGCGCGCACAACGTGTGCGGGCGACGCGCCGCCAGGCCCTGAGCCAACGCCAGATGGCACGGCATCGACTCGTGCCCCACCGGCTGGGCCACCGTCTCGATGGTGCGGCGCAACAGGTCAGGATAGTCGCGCGGTTCGATCTCCACAAACTCGTGGTGGGTGCCCAGGGCGTCGCTGGCCGACCGCGCATACTCGGCCTCTTGAGAAAATCCGGGCACCGATACCACGTAGCTCGCCGATGAAGGAGGTGCGCTGTCCGGCAGGGTTTGATTGAGCAAGACCTGCAACACAGACGAGTCGATCCCGCCGGAGAGCAGGTTGATGAAGCTGCGCCCCGTCCGGTCCATCCAGGCGACGTAGTGGCCCATGACCCGCCTGGCCTGGGCGAAAAAGGCAGACACGGATGCCGCGTCGACCCGCTCGAAAACAGGCGCCGGCAACTGACGCAGGTCTTGAACCCGTTCCAAGTCGAACGCCGTCGGCGTCCAGCGTGCGATATGCCCGTGCGCCAAGCGCTGCACGCCCCGCAGGTAGCTGTCTGTACCGCCGACGGTGCGGAACAATAGATGCGTGACGAGCGCCTCCGGGTCCAGCTCGGCCTCGCCCAGGAACGGCACCAACAACCGGGGCGTGTCTGAGCAGACGAACAGGCCTCGCGGCCGATGATAAAACACCGTCGACACGCCCACCACGCTGCGGAAGAAACACATCTGCGGCTCGCGCTTGCCGACGCACAGCAGCAGCGTGTTACCGGTAAGTGCCGTGTAGGCCACCGTACGGGGCGTGACGAGCCCACGCCCCAAGAGCGACTGGGCGGAAAGCACCTCCCCGGTTGCACGGTCCCGCACCATCCCCAGGTTCAGCACGATGGCCTCTTCATTTTCCCCGACGTCGCGATGGGTGCAGTACAGGAACAGGCTGCCCGCCGGCCCGAACGAGTGCACCCACCTCCGGCACGCGCCCTCCTGCGCATACCGCTGGGCTACGTCGAGGTGCGGAGCCTGCCCCCACCCACAAACGACGAATGCCCCCGTCGCAGCCTGGTCGGCACACACACTACTCGTCATAAAACCGCCGCAGCATCATCTCGTAGGTCATCAGCGGGGCGATCTGCCCGATCGTGTGCACCTGCCGGCCGGACATGTGCCGCTCGAAGAGGGAACGCACAAACGCGGGGTTGTAAAACCCCCGGCCCAATGCCCGCTCTCCCAACAACACGTCCTCGGCCCACTCTCGCAGGTCGTGCCGCAGCCACCCTTCGGGGTCCTCGTGAATCGTGCGCAGCGTGCGCCCCGTGATCCGCCGCCGCACTTTCTGATACACCCCGTGCGCAGAACGAACAAAACCCGGTCGCACCAGCAACCTCTCATCCGTATCCCGGGGAATCCAGGTCACCTCCGGCACCTCGCGCCGCATCACCTCCAGGTAGAGCCGGTCGTTGAGGCGATAGTCCACCGGCATGGCGTAGACCCAATCGACCAGGTCGTAGTCGCAGAACGGGTAGCGCGCTTCGAAGAACGCGCGCTGGTAAACCAGGTTCATGTTGCTGAGCCGGCCGCTCTGGTAGAGAGAAGCCAGCCAGTCGATCTTGCGCTCCGGAGCACAGCCGTTCAGGTGACCGGTCAGCTCCAGGAAGGACGCCCACGCCCGCCCCTGGAGCTGCGGCGCGAAGCGCTCCGAAAACAGCAGCCGCTCCTCCGCATCGGTCAGCCCAGGCCAGGCGTAGTGGTTGACGAAGTCGTCGTACATGCGAACGGCAAAATCGAGCGCGTCCACCGCGCCAAACGCCTTCGGCGAGTGGTCGATGGCCCGCGCCCCCACCGCCTGGTCGCCGAAAAAGCCGCTCAGATTGACGTCCATCAACTCGCGGCCCGGGCGTAGGGTCACCGCCGCGTGGCAATGCGTCCAGGTGACGAACCCTTCCGTGATCTCCAGGTGCAGGCCGACCTCGCCGCGCACCCAGCGTCCATCGTGGAGGGGGAAGGCGTGATGTGGGCTGCCCACGCGCCGGGCAATCCGTCGCGCGTAGTACATATCCCGGCAGTCTGGCACGCCGTAGGTGAGCGAAACCACCGGAGGGCGAATCTGCGCGGCCAGCGCCAGCAACGTGCGGGAATCGAGCCCCCCGCTCAGATAGACGCCCAGCCGGTGCTCGCCGCCCGTCCTGACCTCCACCGCCCGGCGCAGCAAGCGCCCCGTCTCCACCACCGCGTCCTCGAACGTCGCACCGGCGGGCCACGCCGGAATCTGATCGAAGTCCCAATAGTGTTCGACGGTCAGCCGGTCTTCTGCGGGCACGTACCGCAGCAGCGAGCCATGGGGCAGCAGCGACACCCCCTCGAAGAACGTCCGGTCGCCTAGAAGACGTTGGAAGCGCAAGAACTGGGCCATCGCGGTCAGATCGAGCTGCTTCTCGAACCGCGCATCAGACAGAATCGCTTTGACCTGCGGGGCGAAGACGAGCCGGCCGTCGAAGTGAGCGTAGTAGGTGGGGATGAGACCCAGGCGGTCGTTGGCCACCAGCAGGTGACCGCGCGCGGCGTCCCAGAGGGCAAAGACGAAGACACCTTCCAGGTCCCGCAACAGCGCGTCGCCGCGTTCGCGGTAGAGGCGGAAAATGTGCGCGATCTCGCTGCCCTCGCCCCGCGGCAGGGCGGGCCTGTAGAGCTCTCCGAAAAAAACGCCGCTCAGCGTGCCGTCTTCGCTGTGCAGCGGTTGGGGATCGGTCGAAAAGAGGCCGATATTCACCTGGCCCAGGCCAACGCCTGCCCCGGCCCACGTCTGCGCCTGGGCCCACTCGAACAGACGCAGCGCATCTGCCATACGCTTCAGGGGAAGCGCGGGCGATTCCGCGCACGAATCGACCCACCCGAAAACGCCGCTCATGGACGTTCTGTTTCTGCAACCGGATTTGAAAGCGCTTCCCCCTGCGGGGGGCACCCTCGAGCGGCCTGCACCACCACCGCCTCCAAATCGTCCAGCCGCACCCGCCAGCGCAGCCGCGAGCGGGTGGCCGGCACGCGGCCCTCGTGGCACCAGCGCCGGGCGGTGTTTCGAGAGACGCCCAGGTAATCCGCCACCCGGCGCAGTCCGACCGCCTCCGGCACGCGCTCCTGCTGCGCAGAATCCTTTACGAAGGGCAGCCTGGCCCACAAACGGCGCCAGACACTGCGCCGGGTGCGCAAGTGACCGGCGCCGTAGGAATAATAGTAATATCCGTAACTGGAGAACTTTACGCGATTGATCGCCAGGCCGAGCAAACGGCTTCCACCACGCTCCTCCAACCGGCTCTTCGCCCGCTCGACCATCGCCCGCCGGGTCTTTCCCGCCCGCACCACCAACAAGGCCCCATCGGCCACAGCGGCCAGGATGCACGCATCGGGCGCCACCAGATCGGGCGGGCTGTCGATGAGCACCACGTCGACATGCTCCAGCAAACACCCCACCATGGCGGCGATGTGCGGTTCCGACAAGAGGTAGCTGGGGTCGAGCGGCGGTTTCCCGGCCGGCAGCAAATAGAGATTCTCCACCCCCGTTTCCAGTACGCCAGCCGTCCAAGACGCATCCGGCGATGGATGCTGCTTCATCAACAGTTCCGACAACCCGTACACGTTGGGCAAATCGAACAGTTCGTGCAGCGAAGGCTTGCGCAAGTCCGCATCGATCATCGCCACCCGCCGGCCGCCGCCGACGATCGCCAGCGCCAACATAGAGACCGTGAAGGATTTTCCGTCCCCCACCATCGGGCTGGTGACGAGCAAACTGCGCAGAGGCTGCCCATTTGCGGCCATAAAGACGTTGGTGCGCAACGTCCTCACAGCTTCCATACTGGGGGCCAGGGGGTCGACGGATCGGAACACAGCCCCGTCTTTGTATGGCATCCGCGCAATCATCCCCAGCACAGGCAGTCCGGCGAGTCTTTGAACGGACTCGCCCTCCCAACGGACGGTGTCGTCCAGAAATTCGATCAGGAAGATGCCACCGGCGGCCAGCCCAAACCCCGCCACGGCTGCGATCAATATCACGAGCTTATCGCGCCGCGGCAAGGGGCTCGTCGGTTCGACTGCCGGATCGAAGATGGAGACGATGTTGGGCACCTGCGTCTGGTAAGATGCCAGCAAGCTGGAGTAGTTGCCCTGCAGCTCCAATTTGACCGACTCCAGTTGAGAGAGCCGGTTTTGCGCTTCCTGGAGCTCGACGGCCGACGTCAAAGACGTCAGCGAGTTCTGCAATGCCACGATCTCTGCATCCACCAGTTCGATCCGCGCCTCCAAGTCATCCAACTGCTCGCGGATGAATGCCTGCCGCTGGACCTGGTCCTCTTGAGAGATAGGGCTGCGCCGGATCAGCTCATCGGCCAGCGCGTTGGCGATCAAGGCCGCCGCCACCGGGCTGGTGTCGACGACCTCGATTTCCAAGAGCTGCGCCTCAGCGTAGACGCGCGTGGTGATCTGACCGGCCAACTGAGACGGGCGCCGATCCAGACCCAGGCGGTTGACGACGGCCTGGGTGACCGGTTCCTCACGGGCGATACGTGCATACGCGTAGGCCAACGTGTTGGCGATGCTGAGCTGCCACTGGTTCGGCTCGGGGTTCTGCAGTGTGTTGCCCACCACCAGCGTCGCCGTGGCTTGATAGACGTCCGGTTCCTGCGAAAGGAAGTAATTCGCCAGAAACGCCGGGATGATAGCGCCGATCACCAGCAGCCACCACCAGCTCTTGACCAGCAGCAGATACTCGCGCACTTCCTTTTTCATTGACTCGCCTTTCTCCGTGCGCCAGATGCACACGTTGCGCGCCAGGAGCTAATCCAGAACCTCGTCCCCGTTTCCCGGCACTGTCTGGAAGGCCCCGTCCCCGGCGAAGTAGTACCCCACGCCCCAGCGCGTCCGCACGTAGCGCGGATTCGCCGGGTCGTCCTCGATCTTCCGGCGCAGGTAGCGGATGTAGACGCTCAAGTAGCCCACCTCCTCGGCATACTTCGGCCCCCACACACTGACCAGCAACTCCTCGTGCGGCACGATGCGCTCCCGCTGGCTGACGAGGTACATCAGCAGGCGCGACTCCGTCGGCGTGAGGTGGATGGGCGTCCCACGGCGCGCCACTTTCTCTCCCACGATGTCGATGTAGAGGTCGCCATCGTCGTATACCGCGCGCCAGTCCTCTTGGGTGTTCGACCCGGCCCGCCGCAGCGTGGTGCGGATGCGCGCTTTCAGCTCGTCGAAGCTGCACGGCTTGGTCAGAAAATCGTCGGCCCCTAACGACAGCCCTTTGAGCACGTCCTCTTTGCCCGTACGCGCGGTGAGCATAATGATCGGCGTGTCGCAGACGTAGCGCAGGCGCTGGCACGTCAGCCAGCCGTCCATCCCCGGCATCATAATGTCCAGGATGATCAAGTCGGGCCGCGCGTCGTACGCCTGTCGCAGCCCCTCCTTGCCGCTCTCTGCCGTCAGAACGGAAAACCCTTCCCGCTCCAACCCCAGTCGCAACAACGTCAGTAATCCCGTGTCGTCATCGATGACCAATATCTTTTGTTTCATCGCCCCTCCTCGTGATCGATCATCACATCCACCGCCTATCAGTCTACCCACAAGTTGTAAGAGACAGGTGAAGGATAAGTAAAGAAATTAAAAAAGCCCCCTCTCATTTCTGAAAGGGGGCTAAGTTATTTGTGAACAAGCGCTTATAATAAATCGCCCGTGTCGAAATAATAGCCGCCGCCGCGCACGGTTTGGATGTAGACGGGCGTGTCGGGATCGGCCTCGATCTTTTGCCGCAGTTTGTAGACGTATTGCTTCACCAAATCCGGCTCCCCAATCCGATCCGGCCCCCACACCTGTGTCAGGATCGCGTCGGCACTGAGCACCTTCCCGGCGTGGCGGATCAGCAAGCGCAGCACCTCGAACTCCTTCGGCGTCAGGTACACGGTCTCGCTGCCGATCAACAGCTCGTGCCGCCCGCAGTCCAACACGATCGACCCGCTGGGAAACAGCACCTCCACACTCTCGTCGTCCCGCTCGCCGGCCCGCCGCAGCGACGCCACCAGCCGGCTGACCAGCTCCGACGTGGCGAACGGCTTGACGACGTAGTCGTCCGCCCCCAACGAGAACCCGCGCACGATGTCCTCGATCGTGCCCCGCGCCGTCACGAACAAGATCGGCACGTCCGTCATCTCCCGCAGACGCTGGCACACCTCGAATCCGTCGACGTCGGGCATCATCACGTCGAGCAAGATCGCGTCGGGGTGCGATTGGTACGCCGCCCGCAGCCCCTCGATCGCCCCCTGGGCCGGTATGACATCGAACCCTTCGGCTGTCAGCATGATCCGCAACATTTTCAGCGTCTCAGGCTCGTCGTCGATGACCAACACGCGAAACCGTCCCCGCATCGGATTCCTTTTTACCATTGGCGATCCTTGATCGTCTGATGTGCGCAAAGTAAAGCGATACCTGTATCTTATCACAATCAGTATGGCGTGTCAACAGCCCCCCCTTGCTTTGAGGGCCGTCATCGTGTATACTCTTTCAATAGACTAGACTCACGGTGAGGATCGATGAATGGAGCAACACGCCGGGCCGTCTTCCTGGACCGAGACGGTGTGATCAACGAGAATCGCAGCGATTACGTCAAATCGTGGGACGAATTTGTGTTCCTGCCGGGGGTTTTCGCGCCGCTCGAGCAGTTGGCGCAGACAGAGTTCGCCGTGGTCGTCATCACCAACCAGTCGATCATCAATCGCGGCATCCTCCCCCAGGCCGAGGTCGAGGCCATCAACCGCCGCATGCTCCAGGCCATCGAACGCCAGGGCGGGCGCATCGACGCGGTTCTCTTCTGCCCGCACCGCCCCGACGAGGCCTGCGACTGCCGTAAACCGCGCACAGGTCTCCTGCACCAAGCCGCCACACGTTTCAACCTGGACCTCGAACGCTCTTTCCTGATCGGCGATGCTACGAGCGACATGCAGACCGCCGTCAACGCCGGCTGCCGGCCGGTGATGGTGCGAACCGGCCGCGGCGAGAGCCAGGCCGGCCTCTTGCCACCCCGCCTGGCCGCCCAATGCCACGTCGTCGCAAACCTTGACGAAGCCGTCGCCTGGATTCTGGCACAACTTGCCCTGTAACGGAGGGAAAAACCTATGGGTGCACATCTTCTGGTCGTCGAGGACCACCGACCTCTTCTGGGGGCGCTGAAAGACATCTTGGAAGCAGAAGGGTATACCATCAGCACCGCCGCCGACGGCGTGCAAGCCCTCGAACTGATGGAAACCTTCATCCCCGACCTGATCCTGGCCGACATTATGATGCCACGCATGGATGGCTATACCTTCTACGCCGCCGTCCGCGCCCGCTCCGAATGGACCCCCATCCCCTTCATCTTCCTGACCGCCAAAGGTGAGCAGGAAGATGTGCTAAAGGGGAAGGGAATGGGCGCCGAGGCCTACATCATCAAGCCTTTCGACACCCGCGACCTCATCGTCACTATCCGCTCCCGCCTGGAACGCGCCCAGGCCATCCGCACCTCCGCCGAAACCGAATTCGACCGACTCAAGCAGCAGATCATCACTGCCCTGGGCCACGAGCTGCGTACCCCCCTCACCTACGTCACCGGATACACCGAGCTGGCCCTCGAAGAAGCGCCCTCCCTCGATCCCGACGCCTTCCAGGGCTTCCTGATGGGCATCAAGAAAGGGGCCGACCGCCTGACCCACCTGGTCGAAGACCTGATTCTGCTGATGAACCTCGATCTGGGCAAAGCCCAACAGGAATTCGAGCAATCCGCCCAGGTACACACCGACCTCAACAGCGTCGTCCGCCGCGTCGTCGATACACACGTCGAAGAGGCCCACCAGAAGGGTGTCACGCTGGAACTGGAATGTGCTCCACAGCTGCCCGCCGTGCGCCTGTACGACCTGTACCTCTCGGACGCACTCAGACGGCTGGTCGAGAACGGCATCAAGTTCTCCTGCCAGGATGGAAAGCACGTGATCGTGCGCACTCGCTCCAACGACGCGGGGGTGGAAATCTCCGTGGCGGATAATGGGCGCGGCATCCCCGGTGAGGCCCTGGCACACCTGTTCGAACGCTTCCGCCAGGTCGGCCGCGATCAGTGGGAACAACAGGGAGTAGGATTGGGCCTCTCCATCGTCAAGGCGCTCGTCGAACTCCACGGCGGCCAGGTCACCGTAGAGAGTGAAGCCGGAAAGGGCAGCACCTTCATCATCAGCCTACCCGCGGCAACCACCCCCTGAGCCAACGCCTGGCAACATCTCACCTTCAGCCCCCCAAAAACGTAACATTTGTCCATTGACAGCACCTGGGGGTTGATTTATACTTCCGGTGTAACTGCTCAGCTTACGCTTCGCA
>JAFGOJ010000327.1 GCA_016926575.1 Anaerolineae bacterium
GATGATGATCAGATCATAGACCACCAGCAGGCGCGTCCATCCGCCGACGTCACCCAGCGTGCCACCCTCGACGAGCACGCCGGTGGCCTGAACAGCAGAGATGAGCACGGGAACCGCCAGGGGCAAGAGCAGAATCGGCAGCATCACCTCGCGCGCGCGCGTGTTGACGGCAATCGCGGCCAGGAGCGTACCCACGGCGGCGTAACCCACCGTCCCCAGGATCATCACCCACACGACCCCCAGTTTAAGGAGCATCACGTCAAACAGGATCGAAAAGAGGGGCAGGAGGACGACTTCGACGACGAGCATGAAGATCAGATTGCCGATGGCCTTGCCGAAGAAGATTGCACTGCGGTCGACCGGGGCGAGCAGCAGCCCATCGATACAGCCGGTCTGCTGTTCGCGGGCCAGCGAGCGGCTCAGGCCCAACGTCCCGGCAAAAGCGACCGTGGTCCACAGCACGCCCGGAGCGGCCGCGCGGGCCGTCGCGCCGCGCATATCCAGCGCGAAGCTGAAGATCAAGAGCGCCAGCACGGAGAAGACCAACATCGCGCTGACCATCTCGCGCGTGTGCAGTTCGGCGGCGATATCTTTCGTGACGATAGCCCAGACTTTGCGAGTAAATTCCATGCTAAAATTACGTCGTCAGCGCCCGGTACGTGTCGAAAAACGTGCCCGGGTCGACCTGATTGCGGTGTGCATCGTAGACGATGCGCCCGCGCGCCAGCACCACCACGCGATGGCCCACCGCCAACCCGCGTTCCAGGTCATGGGTGGTCATCACAACCGTACAACCCTCGCCCGCCAGCTCGGTCAGCAGGTCGGAGAGCACCTGAGCCGCAGTGGGATCGAGGCCTGTGTAAGGCTCGTCCAGCAGCAGCACATCGGGCGCGTGGAGCACGGTCCGCGCCACCGCCAGTCGCTGTTGCATCCCGCGGGAAAACGTGTGCACCAGGCTATGGCGGCGGGCAGTCAATCCCACGCGCTCCAACAACGCATCGATGCGCGCGTCCGCATCCTCCAAATCGTACATGCGGGCGTAGAAACGCAGGTTCTGCTCGGCGGTCAGGTCATCGTAGAGAATGGTGCGGTGGGAGAGGAAGCCGATACGGCGGCGCGCCTCGATTCCGTCACCGACGGGGTCGAGCCCTGCAATGCGCACCGTGCCCGAGGTAGGTCGGGCCAGAGTGGCCAGAATGCGCAACAGGGTCGTCTTCCCCGCGCCGTTGGGGCCGACCAGCATGACAAATTGCCCGGCGGGCACTTCAAAATCCACGTTGGAAAGCGCCGCCCACGGGCCGAAGGCTTTGGTTAGATGACACGTCTCGATAATCAGCGTCACGATTCACCCGAACAGGATGCAGGATGCAGAATGCAGGATTTCTTGCCTCTTACCTCATGCTTCTTCACTGCCTGTCAACACGCCCCGGATTTCGCGCTTGAGAGCGCTCCGCTTTTTGCGGTAGACCTTTTCCGTGATCGCACCGGCTTCAAAGTCGGCGTCGAGCCTGGCGATGGCCTCGACCTGCGCGTGGACGGCGGCCGGCACCGGACCGTGGTCCGGCGTGCGCCAGATCGCGTAAGCAGCGACGGCCGCAGCGACCAGGGCGGCCAGCCCAATCCCGATCTCACGCGTCGAGTTGCGCGCGAGAGGCGTGCTTGATCCGGTCGAGACGGGGGCCGAGACCGCCGGCGCCGCCTCTTCGACCAGCGTAAAGACCAACGCCTGCCCCGGCAAGAACGGACCGGCAGTGTAGGAGCGCGTCATCCCCATCTGCGTGTCCATGACGCCCTCGGAGAAGATGCCCTCACCCTGCAGCCCCACGCCCGCCTCGTTGACGAGCATTACCACAGAACTCACCGGCAAATCGAAGGGCCGCTCCACTTGCATCCCAACCTCGAAGGGCAACTCGTAGGTAAACAACACCTCGAACGTCGCCATGCCGGGCGCTACCGGCAGCGTGTCGGCGAAGCCACCCTCGACCTCGACGAAGCGCTCCCCCAGCCCCAAGCCGTCGAAGCGCAGGTTCTCGGCTCCCTCAGGCAGTGTAAAGAAGAGCGTCAGCCGCCGCCCGCTGTCTGGGTCTGTGGTGCCGACGTAAGCCCGTTCCCCTACGTTGCTCACCAGGTAGTATTCGCTGACCTGAAACCCGTCTCCCATTGGCACCATGAACATGTGGAGCTGGGTGATGGTGAGGTCCGCGGCGTCCTCCGTCGCGTCGTAAATCGTGATCGGCACGTCGAGCGCCGACTGCCCCTCTTCGAGCGTGAGGAACTCCGACGCGTAGGCCACGTCCTGATACGTTATCTGGGCGACGAGGGTCATCCCCGGTTCGAGGCTCACATCGGCAAAGGCGAACGTGCCGTCGGCGGAGAGGGTGGCGGTATACACACTCATGTCCTCCATGTCGGTGAAGGCGCGCAGCGTGACCGGCAACCCTGCCGGGTTCGCCCCGTCAGGCGTGCCGTTGGCCACCTGCCCCGTCACCGTGACCGTCCCGGCCTGCGGCAGCGGCACCCAACCGGCCGTCAACAGGCACGCCAAAAAGGAAATGAGCAGAACGGCGATGCCCTTTCTCATGCCCCACCTCCGCGCAGTCGTTTGCCGCACCCGGGGCAGAAGACATCGTCTGGGCCAACGCGACGGCCGCAGCGCGAGCAGAAGTTGACCGCTTCCGCGTCTCCCGTGGGCGCAGCGGCGGACTGCTCGGTAAGGGCCGGGCGGCGCACCACCTGGGTCTGGGCAACCCACACTTCGATGGCACGGTCCGCATCGATCCGGCCCTGGGCCACGCGGAACGGGCGGGCCAGGTAGGCGAGTGTGACCAGCGCAACAGCAATGCCAAGCAACATGGAACCGATACTCATAAGCGTCCCCTACTCCAACAACATATCCAACTCGGCGGTCAGTTCGGCGCCCAGAACCGGGCCGACGTGGACGAAGGCCACGTTCCCCTGCTGGTCGATGACGAAGGTCTCCGGCACACCGGTGATGCCGAACGCGGTCCAGATCAGGTCTCCTACGTCCAGACCCTGGGGGTACGTCAGGCCGAAGTCCGCGACCATCGCCTCCAGGTCCACCCGGTCGTCCTCGAAACCGATGCCGACGAACGTCACGTCTCGCTCCTGATACGCGCTCCAGACCGCTTGCAGGTCGGGCAGCTCATCCTCACACGGCGCGCACCAAGGGGCCCAGAAGTTGACCACCACGATCTGGCCCTGGAGGTCCTGGAGTGCCAGGGTCGACCCGTCGAGGAGGGGCAAGGTGAAACGCGGGGCCGGTTGGCCGGGCTGCACGCGGTCTTCCTCGTTCAATTCCGGTGCGGCGGTGGTTGCTATGGGTTGGGTAGACGTCGACGGCGGGGCCGCCGTTCCCAGGCCGGTGCCCCACATCGCCCACACAGCCAGCAGCAACAACAGCAGGCCGGCGGCCAGGCCAACCGTCGTGACCGTCGCACGCCGGCGGGCCTCAGCCGGTGAGCGCACCGCGCCGGCAGACGGCCACAGAGCCACAGTGCCGCCGCTCAAGAAGACGAGCCCGCCCAGCCAGAGGAAACTGGCGAGCGAGTTGATGAGCACCTTGAGCGTCACCCGCTCGTCGGCAGTGGACCAGCCGGCCAGGATCAGGTAGAGGTCTTCTTTCACGCCGGGACGCAGCGCCGGCGTGGCCATGGTCTGGTCGACGAAGGCCAGGTACTGGTCGGTGCGCGGCTGGAGCGTGGCCACGTAGGCTCCATTTTGGTAGACTGCGACCGAGGCCGCCGTCGTGATCGATTCCGTCCCGGAGGTCTGCCACAGGTCTTCGTGCACCAGCGTGTAGTTCCCCACCTCGACCGACTGGCCGACGGAGAGCACCACTTCATCCTCGACGGGGTACATGCGCGTTCCGACGATGCCCAGGGCCATCAAAATCACGCCGGTATGGACCAGATACCCGCCGTACTTGCGCCGGTTGAGGTCAAAGAGGCTCCACAGGGCGCGCAGCGGGTTCTCGTTCTGCCGGTTGAGGCGGTTGACGACGCCGCGCACATACTCGGTCAGCGTGGTCGCGCCGGCCAGGCCGATGATGGCGAAGGCAACCAGAGAGATGGGGTCGGTGAAACCGGCCAGAGCCGTGGTTCCAACGACAATCACCGCGCCCAACACGGCGGGCCAGCTCTGCGTCTGGAGCCGTTTGAGCGCGGCCGCGGCGTTGCCCAGCAGCGGGCAGACGCCCATCAAGAAGACCAACGCAGCCCACTGCGGGCCGGTCACCCGGTCGAACCACTCCGGGCCGGCCTCGAAGCGCTGGTCGACCAGCGCTTCGGTCAATGTGGGCAGCACGCTGCCCACGAAAACCGACAGGGTGATGGTCGACAGGAGGATCATCGTGATGAGGAACGTGCCGTCACGCGAGAGGAAACGATCCACGGAACGGGTGGCAGCCAGTTCCGAGCGCCGCGTCAGGGCCAGGGCCAGCGGGCCGAACAGCGTCAGGCCGATGGCTGCGAGGAAGTAGGGGCCGAGGTTGGAACGCGGGAACGCGTGCACCGATTGAATCAGCCCACTGCGGGTGGTGAAGGTGCCGAAGAGCACCAGGACGAACGAGAGCACGACCATGACAATGTTCCAGACACGGAAATTGCCGCGCTGATCCTGCATCACCGTGCTGTGAAGGAGCGCCGTCGCCGTCAGCCAGGGCATCAGGCCGGCGTTCTCTACCGGGTCCCAGCCCCAGTAGCCGCCCCAACCGAGCACATCGTAGGCCCAGCGCATGCCCAGCAGCAGCCCCAGGCCGAGGAACAGCCACGCCGCCAGCGTCCAGCGGCGGGCGACCGCGGTCCAATCGTCGACGCGGCGGGTGATCAGCGCCGCCAGGGCGAAGGCAAAGGGCACGGCCAGCCCGACGTAGCCCAGGTACATCGCCGGGGGGTGGAAAATCATCCCCGGGTGGCGCAGCAGGGGATTCAACCCCTGGCCGTCGGCCGGCACCATCGCCAGTTGGACGAAGGGGTTGGAGAGGAAGAGCGTCACGGCGACGAAGAAAGCGGTGATGAGGTTGAGGAAGACCATGGCCCAGGGAATCAGCGGGCGCGAGCGCTCCGACGGGCGCGCGACGACCATGGCCGCAAACAGCGACTGGAGGAAGGCCCACAGCAGGAGCGACCCCTCCTGCCCGGCCCACACCGACGACACCTTCAAATAGGCGGGTAGAGCGCGGTTGGAGTGGAGCGCGACGTATTCGATCTGGAACTGGTCGCTCATGAAAGCGGCCAGGAGCGTCAGAACGGCAGCCCCCAGCAGCACCACAGCAGCGTAGGCCCCTCTGCGGCCGCTCTCGGCCCAGCGATGATCGGAGCGATAGATCGACCAAAAGGCAGCGAAAGCCGCGTACAACGACACGGCCAACGCGACCCCGGTGAGGATGACGCCGGTGTCTGCCAGCATCAAGCGTCCCCCGCCTGTTCGGGGAGCTCCTCCTCGTAGCGGGTGGGGCACTTGAGCAGGACCTCTTCGGCGTAGAAGCGGCCATCGGCGCCCAACTGGCCGCGGATGATGGCCTGAGCTTCGTGTTGGAGCAGGTCGGGCTTCACGTCGTCGTAGACGATTTCCAGGCGCGACGCGGCGGGGTCGTTGACCGCGGCGTTGAGCACCGCAGCCAGCCCGCCGGCGCGCTCGATTTCTGCAGGGTCACCGGGAATCTGGACAATGGTGAACGTCACACGGGGCACGTCGTCTTCGTAGACAATCGTATCGCCCAACACCGCGCCAGAAATCGTGACGTTGCGGTCGAGGGCCTCGTCGCCCATCGCCGCGAGTTCATCGAGGGTGAGAAAATAATGCGCCGTGCTGCTGGTGCTGGTGACGATCAGATACAAGACGGCAGCGACAATCAGCACGCCGGCGAAAATAAACTTGCCTTTGCCTCCCATACTTCGCTCCTTCCTAACAAACTGGCAAGCCGCAACACCCGTCTCCCCTATGCATCCACTTCGGGAACGCGGCGCAGCCTGAAAGGACTATACCACGAACGGGGGGGGCTGTCAATATTTTTCCGAATTTGACACTTGCAATTGTCGTATTTATCGGTATAATATGGGTACTAATACCCATATTATACCGATAAATACCCATATAATTGACGACGTAAGTCAATATTTAAGGAGGGTAACCGCTCAGGCCATGCGCCTGGCAGTTATAATCTTGGCGCGTCAAAGGGAGAAGTGGGGGTTTTGCGGGCGGCTTCGCCGCCCGCAAAACCCCCACTCCCCCCTTTCCTGCAGCGGGAAAGGCAACTGCGAAGCGTAAGCTGAGAAGTTACTTAAGGAGGTGGCTATCGAGGAATACCGTTGCCTGGCCCATGGATCGTGACCATCGCATAAAGTCTACAAGAATTTGGAGGAGAAAATGAAGGCTCCGAAATGGCTGTTTCTGATTGCCCTTCTCGTAGGGGCGACCCTCATCCTGGCCGGATGTGGCGGGGAGGCCACGCCGTGCCCGGAACCCGAAGTGTGCCCAGAGTGCCCGGAACCCGTGTGCCCAGAGTGTCCGGAACCGCTGGTCTCGGACGTTCCGTACGCCGAGAAGTGGGCCGGTTCTGCCCACGCCGACGCGACGGCTGAGGCGTTCCGTCACTGGGACGAAGAAGATCCCGTGGAAGTTCCCACCGACTGCGCCACCTGTCACAGTTCCTACGGCTACATGGACTTCGTGGGAGCGGATGGGAGCGCGGCGGGCGTCGTCGACGCTGCGGCCGCGGTCGACTCGGTGATCACCTGCTCCACCTGCCACAACGAGGCGACGGCCATGCTCGACAGCGTGACCTTCCCCTCGGGGGTTGTGCTGGCCGGCCTGGGCGACGAAGCCCGCTGCATGATCTGCCACCAGGGCCGCGAGTCCGGCGTCTCGGTTGATGCGCTCATCGCCGAGGCAGGCGTGGGTGACGACGAGGTCAGCGAGAACCTTCGCTTCCTTAACGTCCACTACGCCGCCGCAGCAGCCACCCAGTACGGCTCCTTCGCCATAGGCGGCTACCAGTACGCGGGGATGACCTACGACGCACGCTTCGCCCACGTCCCCGAGTACGACACCTGCTTCGAATGCCACGACTCGCACTCGCTCGAAGTAAAGGTCGAAGAATGCACCGCCTGCCACACCGACGTGGCCGGCGCCGAAGACCTGCCCAACCTGCGCCTGGTCGGCTCGACGGTCGACTATGACGGTGACGGCGACGTCAGCGAGGGCATCGCCTTCGAGATCCAGGGCCTCCAGGAGATCCTGGGCGGCGCACTGACCGCTAACGGCGTCGTCTACAACGCAGACGCTTACCCCTACTTCTTCGACGAAGCGGGCGAGCGTTTCGCCGCGTGGACCCCGCGCCTGCTGCGGGCCGCCTATAACTACCAGTTCTCGATGAAAGACCACGGCGCATACGCCCACGGCGGCAAGTACATCATCCAGTTGCTGTACGACTCGATCGCGGACCTGGATGCTGCCCTGGCCGAGGGCCTGCACCGGAACGACGCCGGTCACTTCGACGGCTCGTCTGAGGCGTGGCGGCATTGGGACGAGGACGGCATGGTCGAGGCGGACTGCGCCCGCTGCCACTCGGCCACCGGCCTGCCCGTTTACATTCACGAGGGCGTGAACGTCGAAGAGCCACTCTCCAACGGCATGCTCTGCACCACCTGCCACGACAGCTACGAGGGCTTCACCCGCTACGTGGTTGAGGCGGTCGAGTTCCCCAGCGGCGCGACGCTCGCCTTCGAGTCTCCCGACGCTAACCTATGCCTGAACTGTCACCAGGGCCGCCAGGCCGGTGCAGACATCGCCGCGGCCATCGAAGGCCTCGACGACGATGCCGCCTCCGACAGCCTGCGCTTCCTGAACGTGCACTACTTCGCCGCCGGTGCGACGCTCTTCGGCTCCGAGGCCGCCGGCGTGTACGAGTACCCCGGCCAGGAGTACGTGGGCCGCTTCGCGCACGTGGCGGGCTTCGACACCTGCGTCAGTTGCCACGACGCGCACGCGCTCGAACTGAACGCGGAGAGCTGCTCCACCTGCCACGCCGGCGTCGCAGACGCGGCGGAGATTCGCATCTCCGAGACCGACTACGACGGCGACGGCGACGTGGAAGAGGGCCTGGCCGGCGAGGTCGCCACAATGACCGAGGCGCTCTACGCCGCGATGCAGGACTACTCCGCCGGCATCGGCAACGCCGTCGTTTACGACGGGCACGCCTACCCGTACTTCTTCAACGAGGCCGGCGAACGGTACGCCGGCTGGACCCCGCGCCTGTTGCGGGCCGCCTACAACTACCAGTACTTCCAAAAGGACCCCGGCGCGTATGCCCACAACGGCATCTACAGCGTCCAGGTGCTCTACGACGCCATCGCCGACCTCGGCGGTGACGTCTCTGGGATGACCCGGCCTTAGCATTTCGTCGAACGGTAGGGAGTGGGCCTGCGGGCTCACTCCCTGTGCTCTTTGTGGTTGCCTCTCCTTTTTTCAAGGGAGTCACATCAGGTTCTCGAAAAACAGAGTTTACCTGTATAATTAGGGGCGATGGATATACTCAGCGCCTTTCTCGTCGATCATCTGATCGAAATTCACTTTTTGTGCGGCCTGTCCTTCTTCACTGCAGGCGTGGCGTTTTTTTTGGAGACCAATCGTTCCACTGCCCTCCCGTCTGCACAGGCGCTGCCTTTCCTGACGTCGTTCTGTCTGATCCACGGCGCTCACGAGTGGGTCGAAATGTTCCAGTTGTTCGGCGTCGTGCCGGTCGACTGGACGTTCGAGGTAGTGCGACTCATCTTTCTCGCCTTCTCTTTATTCATGCTGATCGAATTCGGCCTGCACTCGCTGACCGAACGCGACGATCAGCGGCGGCGCTGGGTCGCGCGCGGCATCATCTTGACGGTCTTCCTTGTGGGCGAGATACTGGTGTTTGTGGGCACGAGGGCAAAAATGGACGCCTGGGCCGCTGCCGCCGACATCTGGTGCCGTTACAGCCTGGCCATCCCCGGCACGTTTCTCACCGCAGCAGGATTCTTCAGACAAGGCCGCCTGTTCACGCAACCACCACCCGGCGTCGTCGGCGACCTGCACGCCGTCGGGTTGGCGTTCCTGCTCTACGGGTTCCCGGGGCAGGTTTTCGGGCAGACCAGCCCGCTGCCGCCTTCCAATTTTCTGAACAGCCGCACGTTTTTCGACCTCTTCCACATTCCCGTGCATCTCCTGCACACAGTGATGGCGGGCATCATCGCGCTGTTCACCCTGCGCGCGCTGCGCTCCATCGAGATCGAGCGTCAGCGGCAGTTCGATGATCTCAGCCGCACGCGCCGGGAAGCGTGGCAGAAATTGGAGCAAGAACTGGAACAGCGCGAGGTGTTGCGCAAGGAGTTCTTGCACCAGACAGTCATCACACAAGAAAAAGAACGCCAGTACATCGCGCGGGAGCTGCACGACGAAACCGGTCAGGCGTTGACTGCCATCACCTGGGGCCTGGCGACGGTCGAAGAGATGCTCGCCGACGGTTCGGAAGGGACCATCGAACGCGTCCACGACCTGCGCCGGCTGACCGATCAGGTGATGGTCAACCTGCGCCAGATGACGACGCGCCTGCGCCCGGCGGTGTTGGACGAGCTCGGCCTGCCCGCGGCGCTGATCACCTACGGCGACGACTGCTCCACACGCTTCCCATTCGTCGTCGACGTGCAGATCACCGGGCGGCGACGGCGGCTGCCTTCCGAGATCGAGACCACGCTGTATCGCATCACTCAAGAGGGGCTGACGAACGTGGCGAAGCACGCTCAGGCCAACCACGTCACCGTCACCCTGAACTTCGGCGAGGAACACGTCGATCTGGTCATAACGGACGACGGCGTCGGAATGGACGTGGAGCTCGCGCAGCAGGCTGCCGCGTACGGAAGCGGGTGGGGTCTGGCAGGCATCTGCGAACGCGTCCAATTGATCGGGGGGCGGCTCGACATCCAGTCGACGGCGGGCAGCGGCACCACGCTCAGCGTGCAGGTTCCGCTCGACGGGCAGTCTATTTCGAACGGTAACGGAGGGAAACACGCGTGAATGCCATCAAACTGTTGCTCGTGGATGATCAAGAGATCGTGCGCGCAGGGCTGCGCTCCCTGCTGGAAAGACAGGCCGGGTTGGAGGTTGCCGGAGAAGCTTCGCGGGGCGACGAGGCCGTCACCCTGGCGATGGAGCTAAAACCGGACATCGTGCTGATGGACGTGACGCTGCCCGACATCAACGGCGCTGAGGCCACGCGGCGCATCAAAGCCGCACTGCCCGAGGTGCAGGTGCTCGCCCTCACGATCCACGAAGACGAAGCCTACTTCTTCGAGATGCTGAACGCCGGCGCCAGCGGCTACGTCCCCAAACGCGCCTCGCCGAACGACCTGCTCGCCGCCATCCACATCGTAGCCCAGGGAGAGGTCTTCCTCCATCCCGTCGTCGCCGGCGCGTTGGTGCAGGACTACCTGCGGCGGGTGCGCTCGGGCGGCGAAAGCGATAGCTACGACGAACTGACGCCCCGCCAGCGCGAGGTGCTGACGATGATTGCTGAAGGGCTGTCCAATCAAGACATCGCCACGCGATTGGAAATCAGCGTCCGCACGGTGGAACGGCACCGCGAAAACATCATCAAACAGCTCAACCTGCACAGCCGCGCCGATCTGGTCAAATACGCCCTGCGCAAAGGATTGATCCACCTGGAAGATGAATGACCCGCTCGACGCGCTGGAGGGGCACGGCATGCTGCGTCCCCTCCAGCGCCCGCCATTCCCGTCCACAGGAAACCAGGCCGTGGCCGCGTAACGAAATCGTAACCCCGCCGCAACCCCCAATGAGGTGCGACTGTGGTAACCTATAGGCGGAGGTTCAAACGTGCACCTGACCCTTTCAGCTTGCCTACCCTTCTCTTTGCGCGCCGTGATCGATTCGCACGGATGGTCGCAGCTCGCACCGTTCGCCGTCGAAGCGCACAATGAGACACTGACGCGCATCGAGTGCCTGAGCACGGGCCGCGTGGTCGAATTGTGCATCCACGAAACCACAGGCGGCGCCAGTGTCGAAGCCAAGGGGCGCTTCACCGGTGCCGAGCGGGAAGAGGTGGGGTATAAAGTATGGTGGATGCTGGGTCTGGGGCAGGATTTTTCCCCCTTCTACCGGCGAATTCGCAACGCACCCAAGCTCGCCCATGTCGAGCCGAAGGCGATGGGGCGCTTGCTGCGCTCCCCATCCGTCTTCGAGGACGCGGTCAAGACCATCCTGACCACCAACACGACCTGGCAGGGCACCATCCGCATGGTCGAGGCCATCGTCGCGGCGCACGGCACGCCGCTGCCCACCGACCCCTCGCGGCACGCGTTCCCCACGCCGCAGCAACTGGCTGCCACGCACGAAGCGGAGCTGCGCGGGCTGGGGCTGGGCTACCGCGCGCCGTACGTGTTGGAGCTGGCCCAACACACCGCCGGCGGCAGTGTAGACCTCGAAGCGTTGAAGGAACTGCCTGACTCTGAGGTGCGCCAGAGGTTGCGCGCCCTCAAGGGCATCGGTGAGTACGCCGCCACGTCCCTCATGGTGCTCCTCGGCCACTACGACCACATCCCCACCGACAGTTGGGCCACCAAGCTCGTGTCGCAGGAGTGGTACGGCGGCGAGCCGGTCGGCCGGGAGGAAGTGGAGCGCGCCTTCGCCCCCTGGGGCGAGTGGAAGGCGCTGGTCTACTGGTTTTGGGATTGGTCCTCTTGAGCTTAAAATGAGCCTGGGTTAACGTCTCAGGCGGCCCCTCTTGCTCCCGCCGGGTTGTGGACCCGCGCCGAGCAGGCGTCACGCTGAAAGCGTGACCTACATTTTCGCCCATCGGTTGTGAGCTCAGCGATCATGGCCTCTACTGCAGAACATTGGCACTTTTTCCACATTGATGATAAAATTGAGGATGGAGGTTAGACCCATGGACACCATCACGGTTGAAGTTTGGTTGTACGGCCCGCTCTCCCAATACAGCGGAGAAAAAGGAAGCCACGCCCAAACGGCGATGACGTTTGCCCAAGGCAGCACCGTAGGCGACCTCGTCGAGCGCCTGGGAATTCCCGCCGAAGAGCGCGGCATCACGTTCGTCAACGGCAAGCTGGCGGCGCTCCCCGGTCTGCAGGCCGACCTGAGCGTCACGCTCTACGACGGCGACCGCATCGGCATCTTCCACACCAAGAGCATCTGGCCGTTCCAGTACCGCTTCGGGGCCAACCTGACCCCCGAGTTGCAGGAAGCCTTCCGCGAGCGGGACGACCGCGGCATCCGCCACGCCTACACGAGCAAGCCAGAATCGTAGCTCCCTCTATGAGTGCATTTGTTGTTGGGGGCAACACCAAAAACCAGCCACGAATTCACACGAATTGACACGAAAAAGGCCAAAAATTTGGTAACTGCTCACTCTGGTCATTGCGAGCGGTCCGAAGGGCCGCGAAGCAATCTCCTCACCGCGTTTTGGGGATTGCTTCGGGCGCTAACGCGCCCTCGCAATGACCCGCCTCCTTCTATCTGCACTTGACATATAGAGAAATTTGGATACTATTAGGAAGCGGGAACGACGATTCCGCTAAATTTACACCCAGGAGGTAGTTATCCATGCCGCGTAAGATCACCGAAGATTGTGTAGCCTGTGGCGCTTGCGCCGAAGTGTGCCCCGAAGAGGCCATCAGCGAAGGCGACCCCATCTACGTCATCGACCCCGACCTGTGCATCGATTGTGGGCTGTGCGAAGACGAGTGCCCCAACGGCGCGATTATCGAAGTTTAGTTAGCTCAAAGAACGCAGCGAAAAAGCGTAGTTAGCGCTTCCTCCGACTCACTTGGATCCCTCTGGGACGGGTGAGCGATAAGGTGAGGGGAGCAATTCCCTCGCCCGCCGTGTTCGCAAAGGAGGCTCTACCGTCCAGGCTGTATGCCTGGCGGTGGGCCTCTTTTTTGTTTTCAAGTGTCGCTATAGCGTTTCCCATAATTAGTTAGGAGGTAGACATGGCCAAAATTTTACGAATCAACATGACAGATCGCACCGCTACCTACGAAGACGCGCCGGAGAAGTACGCTTTGATGGCCGGGCGCTGGCTCACGTCGACGATGATCTACGACGAGGTAGACCCCACCTGCAACCCGCTGGGACCGAACAACAAGCTGGTCTTCTCACCGGGCATCGTGACAGGCACGAACGCCCCCACCTCCGGCCGCGTGTCGGTCGGAGGCAAGTCGCCCCTCACCGGCGGCATCAAAGAAGCAAACGCCGGCACGGCCTGGTCGCAGTTGGTGGCCCGCCTGGGGATCAAGGGCATCGTCGTCGAGGGGTACCCCCAGGACGACGGCTGGTGGGGCGTCCACATCACCAAGGACGGCGTCGAGTTCTTCGACGCCAGTCAGTACACAGGCAAGAGCCTGTTCAAGATCTTCCCCAAGCTCTTCGAGCGCTTCGGGGAGAAGGTGGGCATCGCTACCATCGGCGTGGCGGGCGAGAACAAGATGCTGATGTCGGGCATCTGCTTCAACGACATCGACAACCGCCCCAGCCGTTACGCCGGCCGCGGCGGGTTGGGCGCGGTGATGGGCAGCAAGCACCTCAAGTTCATCGTCGTCGACGGCGCGGACGCTCCCGGCGTCGAGATCGCCGACAAGGAGAAGTTCGACGTCGGGCGCAAGAAGCTGCTGGACGCCATCCGCAGCCACGACATCACCAAGCCCGGCGGCGGCCTCAACTCCTACGGCACCGCCGTGCTGGTCAACATCGTCAACGAGGCCGGCGGCCTGCCCACACGCAACTTCCGCGAGGGACGCTTCGAGGGCGCGGCCAAGATCTCCGGCGAAGCCATGGCCGAGTTCTGCCAGACCCGCGGCGGCGTCGGCACGATGGGCCACCCCTGCCATCCCGGCTGCGTCATCCGCTGCTCCAACGTCATCCCCAATCCCGACGGCACCGAGCTGGCCTCGTGCATCGAGTACGAGACCACCTGGGCGCTGGGCGCGAACTGCGGCATCGACGACCTGGACGTGGTGGGCAAACTGACGCAGATGTGCAACGACATCGGGCTGGACACGATCGAGGCCGGTGACGTGATCGCCATCGCGATGGAAGCCGGGCTGGCCGAGTTCGGCGACGGCAAGAAGGCCATCTCCCTGCTGAAGAAGGTGCGCAAGAATACCGCCCTGGGCCGCATCTTAGGGATGGGCACCGGCGCGGCCGCCAAGGCGCTGGGCGTCATCCGCTCCCCCGACGTCAAGGGGCAGGGTATGCCCGCCTACGAACCGCGCGCGATCAAGGGCATCGGCATGACCTACGCCATCAGCACGATGGGCGCCGACCACAC
>JAFGOJ010000328.1 GCA_016926575.1 Anaerolineae bacterium
CTCCAGTTGAACAGTGCGGGCTTTGACCTGCTCTTCGAGATGCAGATTGTGCTGGCGCAGTGCCTCCTGGCTGGCGCGCAGTTCTCGCTTGAGGTGGGTGCGCTCCTCGGCGCGGCGCAGCGCACTTTCCAGCGTTACCTGATCGATGGGCTTGCCGAGAAAGTCGGAGGCACCCGCCCGCAGGGCCTCGATGACGGCGTCCTTGTCGCCGTGCCCGGTGGTCAAGATGACGTTCGCTTCGGAGTCGTGCGCGCGCATCGCCTGGAGGACCTGAAGGCCATCCATGCCGGGCATACGCAGATCGAGGAGCACAATGTCGGGGGTCTCTTGTTGGTAGAGGGCCAGTCCCTGCTCGCCGTTTTCGGCGGTGAAGACGGTATAGTCCGCCAGCCGTAGCGTGCGGGCGAACGTCTGCAGAATCCGCACGTCGTCGTCTATGAGTAGAATTCTCGTATCCATTAGCGCTCTCCTTCAACTGCTTCCCCCAGCACCTGCGCCAATAACTGCGACAGCTTCTCCATATCCGGCGGCTTGAGCATCCACCCCGCCAGGCCCTGAGCCTTCAAGTCCTCAAGTTCCTCTTCCATTGGATGGCCGCTCAGCATTACCACCGGGAGATGTAGACCGCGCGCGCTCATCGCGTGGAACAACGCTTGCCCGCCCATCTTCGGCATGACCAGGTCGCTCAGCACGAGCGACACCGCCCCGACGTGCTGCTCCAGGATCTCCAACGCCTCATGGCCATTCGCCGCCTCCAGGATCCGGTAGTTCAGGGCAGCGATGCTCTCCACCAGGGCGGCCCGCAACGTCGTGTTGTCCTCGACCACGAGGATGATTTCCCCGTGCCCCTCGACCACGGAGCGGGGCCTAACGGGTGATACCATAGGCTGGTGTGCCGATAAGACCGGCAAGTAGATCGTCACCGTTGTTCCCTGTCCTACCTGCGTGGCCACGTTGATGTGGCCCTCGTGCTGCTTCACAATGCCGTATACCTGGGGCAACCCCAAACCCGCCCCCTGGCCCACCTCCTTGGTAGTGAAGAAGGGCTCGAAGATATGAGGCAGCACGTCGGGCGGAATACCGCTGCCTGTATCCGTCACTGCGATACGCACCCACTCCCCCTCCATTACCCGGCCGCAACTGACACACCGGACGTCGTCCGGCGCTTCGGCTCTGGACAGGGCGATGTGCAGCTCCCCGCCCTCCGGCATCGCAGCTCGCGCGTTGACGACCAGGTTGAGGATGGCCTGCTGCATCCGCGTGGGATCGGCGCTGACCGTGTACTCATCCAGACCGTAGCTCAGGCCGATCTCGACGTTCTCCGGCACGGTGCGTTCCAGCAGCTTGATCACCTCCTTGAGGAACGGTGTCAGGTCCATCGGCCGGCGCTCGAGCACCGTTCTCCGGCTGAAATCGAGGATCTGCTCGATCAACTTGGCGGCTTGTTGCGCCTGTTGGTCGACGGTCTCCAATCGTTGGCGATGTGTCGACGAGACGTCTGGCGCACTCAGTACCATCTGGGTGTAGAGGACGATCACGGCGATGATGTTGTTGAAGTCGTGGGCGATGCCCGCCGCCAGTTGCCCCACGGCGGCCAGCCGTTCCTGGTGTTGGATGTGACGTTGGATTTCGCGTTCCTGGGTCACGTCGCGTAACAGCAGCACCCAATCTTCCGACTCGTGCCCGTTCTCCATCGGCCGGGCGATGACCTCGAAGGTCCGCCCTGCTTTCTTGACGTCGTGCCACAGCCCTTTGGTGGAAGGGGAGGTGAGCAGCTCGGCCAGGGGGCGGTCGCCCAGGCAGGTGATGGGTTGATCCAATGAAGAAGTGCCCGTATTTGCAAGGAACGCCAACGCCCTCTCTGCCACGGGGTTCGCCAGCATCACATGTCCCTCGGCATCGAGCAGGACCACGCCCTCGGGCACAGTAGTGAGGACCTGCTGCAGATGACGGGCCTGATCGTGTACCTGGGCGGCCAGGCGTTCGCGCGCTGCCTCTGCCAGCTTCCGCTCGGTGATGTCCTGGACGATGGCCAGAATATGTACTTTGTCACCGTAGCGGATGACGCCGGTTGACACCTCGACCGGAATCACGCTGCCGTCTTTGTGCCGGTGTTCCGCCTCGATGGTGAACCGGTCCCCGGGCTGCCACACTCTCCATAGCCGGAGGATCTCGTCCTTAGGCAGGTTCACCGTGCCCGCTGCATTTAAATGGAAATCGAACAGGGTAAGTTCCAGGAGCTCCTCTCTGGAATACCCCAACTGCGCGCACGCCATCTCGTTCACATCGAGCATACGCCCCTCAAAATCGTGGAGATGGATGCCCGAGGCCGATTGGTTGAACAGAGCGCGGTATTTTTCCTCGCTCTCCCGCAGCGCCTTTTCTGCCTGGACGTGCTCGGTGACGTCGCGGGCGACGAGGAGGATCTCGCTCACGTGGCCGTCGCGCAGGATGGGCGTCGAATGGACCTCGGCCAGCATACGTCGCCCAACTTGGTTAATGAACTCAGTTTCGTAGCGATAGGACGTCTCATCATCGGCGAGACGTTGCTCCCGGCGTGCCTGAAGATCGGCCAGTCGATCGGGGGAGATGAAGGCCGAGATCGGTTGCCCAACGGCCTCTGACAGTTCGAGCCCGGCAAAGTCCAATCCGGCCCGGTTAAGATAGACGACGCGGCCTTCGAGATCGTGCAGCACGATGATATCGGGCGTCGTTTCGGCCAGCAGGCGGTATCGCTCCTCCGACTCGCGTAGTGCTTTCTCCGCTTGTACCCGCTCTGTGATGTCGAGGTGCGTGCCGCAGGCACGCACCGGGTTGCCGTCGGCGTCGCGCTCAATCACCCGGCCCGTGTCGAGGATCCAGATCCAGTCGCCGGACTTGTATTGCATGCGATGTCTCGTCTTGTACACATCGGTTTTTCCCTCAAGGTGGGCATTGAGGGCGGCCATCACCTCCGGCATATCGTCGGGATGGCTCAGTTTCGCCCACGTATCGATGTGGGGCTCGATCTCTTCCAACGTGTATCCCAGCATCTCTGCCCAGCGCGCGTTGAAGATCACGTCGCCGGTCTGGACGTTCCAGTCCCACGTACCCAGGTCGGCGCCCTTCAACGCCAGCTCCATCCGTTGCTCGCTTTTTTGGAGTGCCTGCCTGGCTTGCTGTCGCTCGGTGATGTCCTGGACCTGGACCAGATAGCTACTGGGAGGGCCTCCTTCTTCTATACCGAGCGCGGTGATTCTCACGTCGATGTGAATCGTGCCGGAACGGGTTGTGGGGTACAAGGTTTGGCGTTTGACCAATTCAAAATCGAACGCTGTCTCGTACTGGACCGTTTCACCTTGGAGCAATCTTTCCTTTGCTGCCTTGGGGAGGTTTGGGTCCTCAAAGAGTTTGAATCCTTTCACGTCTGCAATTGAAGAAGCGCCGAAGATATCCAGACAAGCGGCATTGATGTCGACCAGCTCTCCATTGACATCATATAGCTCGATGCCGATGGGCGATTCGGCATAGATTTCCCTGAATCGTTCCTCGCTTTCTTTCAGCCTTGCCACCGTCTCTGTGAGCGCCTGTGTCCGCACCTGGACCAGTGCTTCGAGCTGCTCATTCTGCTGCCGCAGTGCTTCCTGGCTGGCGCGCAGCTTGCGTTTCAGTTTGATCCGTTCTTCAGCACGGCGCAGGGCGCTCTCCAGTTCGGGCTGGCCGACGGGCTTGGGCAACAGGTCGGTGGCGCCCGCGCGCAGTGCTTCAAGCACGTCATCGTGATCGGTATGCCCTGTGCAAAGGATGACGTTGGCCTCGGGGTCGTGAGCGCGGATTATTTCGAGCGCCTCCAGCCCTCCCATGCCCGGCATGCGCACGTCGAGGAGGACGACGTCGGGGTTCTCCTGATAGTATAGCGCCAACCCCTGTTCGCCGTTCTCGGCGGCGAAGACGGTGTAGCCAGCCAGTTTGAGCACCCGGGAAAAGGTTTCCAAGATGCGTGTGTCATCATCGATGAGGAGAATGGTTGTATCCAAAACTCTTGCTCCTTCAGACCAGATCGTTCGAGTGAAAACGAGAAAAGCCCCCCCAGTGCGGGGCGGCCCTGTATGGTGTGCTACCTGTGCCAGGGCGTGCCCGCGTCCTGGTTCACGCTTCGGGCTGCTGAGAAGCTCGGGGCGTTTGCTTTTGTGTTGTGGGTAAAAGTATATGACAACATGCCCCGGAAGTCAATCGTATGATGCTTGAGGTGCTGCCTTTCGAAACGTGCCTGCGGTCGGGAAAACGCAAAAACCCGCTGAGAGAAACCGCACCAACCATCCCGAATTGCCTTGCTGCACCGATGTGATATACTTTACCTTGCTGTAACTCGATACCCATAAGGAGGTGCTATGAACGCCATACGTCGCGTGCTCGGACTATTGGTAATGCTCGCCGGGGTGCTGGGCCTGCTGCTCAGCCTGGCCGGACTGGTCCTGGTGTGGGTGCAAAAACCCGCCGTGACCACCTACGCCAACACGACCATCGACACACTCGACCAAAGCGTCACCACCAGCCAGCACGTCATGCAGGTGACCGAACAGGCGCTGGGCGCGACCACCGACAGCCTGGATGCGCTTGCAGCCATGCTGGAGACGACCGCCACCACCGTCGAAGAGACCCAACCCGTGCTCGACGAGGTCAACACCATCATGGCAGTGACGCTGCCCTCTACCCTGGAAGCAACCACCGCCTCGCTCTACACCGCCCAGGAAGCCGCGCGCGTCCTGGAAAGCACCATCCAGTCGCTGGACGCGTTCCGCTTCCTGCTCAGCGCCACACCGCTGATCGGTGGGCTGGTCGAGCAGCCCGGCGAACCCTACAGCCCCGACCAACCCCTGGCCGACTCCCTGGGCGAACTGGCCGCCAACATCGAGGGCCTGCCGGAGACCTTCACCGGCATGTCGGCCGACCTGAGCACCACCGACGACAACCTGGCAGCAATCCAAGACAACCTGCTCACGATGTCGCACAGCGTCGAGTTGATCGCCTCCAGCCTGGACGAATACGAACGCATGGTTGGCCAATCTCGCTCCTCTATGGACGACCTGACCTCGATCCTCGCCACCACCCGCTCCAACCTGACCGCCATCCTGAACGGGGCGGCGATCGTGTTGACCCTGTTTTTCGTGTGGCTCCTGGCCGCACAGGTCGTCATCCTCAGCCAGGGCTGGGAGCTGTACCAGGGCACGGCCAACCGCATGGGACGTGAAACGACACCACAGTAAGGAGAACGATGGCTGATACTATTCTGATCGTATATGCCACCTGGACAGGGGCCACGCGCGGCGTGGCCGAAGCGATTGGCGAGACCCTGCGCGCCACCGGCGCGCACGTCGACGTCCGCCGCGCCGCACACGCCAAAGACATCAGCACCTACCAGAAGGTGATCGTGGGGGCCTCGGTCCACATGGGGCAACTGACCGGCGAGGTCAAACGCTTCATCCGCCGCCACCGCCAGGCGCTGGCCCAGGTGCCGGTGGCCTATTTCATCGTCTGCCTGGCCGTGACCGACGAGACGGAAGAAAATCGCAAAGCCGCGCAGGGGTACGTCGACAAGCTGCGCCAGGTCGCGCCGGAGATCGAGCCGCTGGATGTGGCCCTCTTTGGCGGCGCGGTGCTGGCCGACACGCCCGAGTTCAAACACCTGTTCCCGCTGCTCAAACTCCCCGTCAAGGCGATGGCCGAACAGCCCGACCACCGCGACTGGGACGCCATCCGCACGTGGGCGGAGAAAATAGGGCCGGCCTGATCTCGCGCCTATGTCCACCACCCAACGAAACGGGGCCGCCTTTCACCTCCAGGGCGGCGCGATTTTGGGCGCGCTGGCCGGCGCGCTGGCCGGGGCAGCGTTTCCCCTGCCCGTAGGCATCTGCGCGGTTGCCGTGGCCGCCGTCGTCGCTGCCCTGCTGTTCAAGAAGACGCTGTGGCCTTTGCTCTCGCGCAAAAAGCTGTACGAGAGCTTGTTCAACACCCAACGGGTCGAGCCGGTTCTCTACGCCGCCGAAGGCATCGCTCTGGGCGCAGTCGCGGGCGCGCTGGCGGGGATATTCTTGCCCGGCTATCCGCTGCTCGTCCTGGGTCTGATCGGGGCCGCCGTGCTGCTGCTGCGCTATCACGAGACGCTGGGGCTGTTGGCGTCGGTTGTAAAGCGAGGATCCGGCAGCAGCACACGGTCGAGCGCCGCGTACCGCACGCTGCTGGCAAAAGCCGGAGGTGACCGCGCCCTGGTCGAGCGGCTGATTGCCTACGAACAGCGCCTCGCGCCCGCCTCGAACCGCGAGGTGTGCATCGAACGGGCCATCGCGCGTTGGGAAAACGACCGGCGGTAGAGGCTGCGCTGCGCAGCGCTCACCTCATGGGTCGAATGCCGGCATCCGGCCCTATGCGCACGTCCACGACCGCGCCCGAATCGTTGCGCAAGCTCACCTCGCCCCTCAAATCGTGCGTGACCAGCGTGCGTACCAGATACAGCCCCAAACTGACCTGCCCGGACGTCAGCACGGCTTCTGGATAGCCCGGGCCCGTATCCCGGTACTCTATCGCAAAGCCCCGCTCCGTCCAGCGACCCTTGATGCTCACGTAGACCGGCATGGCACCCTGATCCGGCAGTGCGTGTTTGACCGTATTGGTCGCCAGCTCGAACAGCAGCAGCGCCAGTGAGTTCACCGTCACCGCAGGGATGTTCGCGTCTGCCCCACTGAAGGCGTAGATGAGCCGCCTTCCTTCCGGAACGAGCTCGAAAACCATCTTCATAATCACACCGCACAGCCTACTCAATGCCAGAGGCTCCCATTGGGTGGCCGACAGCATGCTGTGCGCCATCGCCATCGCCTCGATGCGGCCCGCCAGCGTCTTCATCGCTTCCTGGAAGTCGGCGCGCAGGTCCTCGCGGACGAACCGCTGCTGGGCGTGCAGCAGGCCGCTGACTGCCATCAAGTTGTTCTTGACCCGGTGATTGACTTCGTGGAGCAGAATCGCCTTCGATTCGGCGTCCCGGCGCGCCTGCCCGAACAATTCTTCATTCTTTTTCGCCAGCGCCTTGTATTCGATCTCGCTCCGCCGCAGCGCTTCTTCAGCGTTTCGCCGCTCGACCAGGTTCTGAATCCCACTCAAGAAGGCCGTGATCTGGCGCACGTCCGCCTCTCCATACGTTCCGTGCTTGTTGCCCACCGCCGCCACAGAGACGATCTTGCCTTTTGAGAAGAATGGTACAACCAACAAGTTTCGCAGCGCCACGTGGCCGGCAGGCAGTCCCCTTTTCCCACGGTGCGGGGCGGCGAAATCGTTGAGGATGAGCGGCGCGCGCTGCCGCACCGCTTCCGCCCACACGCCGCACTCTGAAATCACGAAATCCAGCGGCGCGTCGACGATCTGGCAGTCCTTCATAGCGCCACCAGACCACGAATGAATGGTCATCACCGCTTCGTCGTCGTTCATGTAGCCGAAGAAACCGTAGCGGCTGTCCGTCATCTCGGTCAGCGTCGCCAGAATGTGGTCAGAGATGGCTTGGGAGTCCGCTTCCACCAAACTGGCGATTTTCCACAGGGCTTCCAACTGCTTGTAGGCGCGCAGCAGTCCCTCTTCCACCTGCTTGCGCTCGGTGACTTCGACCAGCGTGAATACCAGGCCGGCGACCTTGCCAGCCTCGTCTTTGACGGGGATCAAGCTCCAGTCCCACCAGGTCACGCCGCGTTCGGGTTGGTCGGGGAACTCGAAGGGTCTCGCAGCCACGAAGAACGGTTCGCCCGTATCGACAACGCGTTGGAAGATGGCTTGATTTTCCGCGTGCGGGTAGAGTTCAAAGTGATTCCGACCTGGGAAATAGTCTGGTTCTCGTTTACAACTGGCGGCGTAAGCGCGGTTGACCCACACGAAATTGAAATGCGGATCCAGAAAGACCGCCATCATATGCGTGTGCTCCAGCACGCCGGACAGGATCTGGTTGAACTCTGCGAGCCGGGCCTGGCTCTCCCGCAGCGCATCGACAGCCTCGCGCTCTCCGGAACGCAGGCGCACGGCCTGGATGATGCTCGCGCAGGCGCTCACGTAAGGCTCCAGAAAAAGCGCCATCGACTCACCGTAGCCGCCGGGCCGGTTGGCAACGCCGATCACGCCCAACACCTCTCCGCCGACGCGCACAGGCAGGCCCATGAAACTGCGGATCGGGGGATGGCCCGCCGGCACGCCCCCCGCGCGCGGGTCGTGCGGGGCATCGTTCGTGATGACCGGCTCTTCGATCAGCGCCGGCAACCCCGCCAGGTTGTTCAAGTTGCGGAATTGGAGGTTACGCGCGCGCAACTGCTCGTACAGCGCTTCGGACTCGGAATCCCACGCGATGTTCGAAATCGAAAGGCTAAGCTTGTAGGGCGTGCCGTCCCGATCGTGGAGCACTTCGTCCAGGAACCCGAACTCGCTGTCGGTCATCGATATCAGCGTGCGCAGCAACGCGTCGAAAACCGGCCGCGGGTCGCCCTGCGCGATGTACAGCGACTGGGCTTCCCGCACCGCATCCAGCAGCCTGGACTTCATGCGCAGATCGTCTTCCATCTGCTTGCGCTCGGTGATGTCGCGGCTGATGCCCACCACTCCAATCAGGTCGCCCCCGGGATCGAAGAGCGGAGCCTTCAACGTATCGAGGAGCACCCTGCGGCCGTCGGGGTAGGAAATCCACTCCTCGTTGCGCCGCGGCGCGCCGCCTTCCAGCATAAGGCGATCGTTCCGGCGGAACGCATCTGCATCCTCCTTGCTGTAGAGGTCGTAGTCCGTCTTGCCGACGATCTCCTCGACGGTTCGGCCAACGTGAAGGGCGAATTCAGAGTTGCACCCCAGGTAGGCACCGTCCTCGTCCTTGTAGAACACGAGGTCCGGAATCGAATTGAGCAGCGCTTCGACGAGGCTCAGTGCGTATTGATATTGCTTCTTACCCAATGCGCGTTGTTCAGCACGTTGATTTGCGGAGGCAGCCATATTACGTCTCCTTGAGAATTCGATCCGCCTTCCACACCGCAGCAGGAGATAAGTGTACCCTTCCTTAACGACCCTGTCAAATCACGAAAGCTTGACTTTTGACCCGCTTGGAGTAAGATACGCCATTAGCGCGCCATTGAATTCGCGTATCCTCTTAAAAAGTGGGGGTGGGGTTTTGCGGGCGGCGAAGCCGCCCGCAAAACCCCACTCTTCCCCCGCTTTATTGAGAAGGTACGAATTCGCACCGATTCGCGCACACCGCAGTAAAAGGAGGCAACGTGAGAGTACTGGTCACCGGCGGAGCAGGTTTCATTGGATCTAACCTGGTCGACGTTCTGATGGAACGCGGCCACGACGTCACCGTACTGGACAACCTCTCCGTGGGCAAGGTCGCCAACATCGCCCATCACCTGGACAACGAGCGGTTCACGTTCATCTGCGGCTCGATCCTGGACCTGGATATACTGGAACGCCTCGTCCGCAAAGCGGACCTGATCTTCCACCTGGCTGCCGTCGTCGGCGTCAAGTACGTCGTCGAGGACCCGCTCAACGGCATCCTCACCAACGTGCGCGGCACCGAGAACGTGCTGGAGATGGCGCACAAGTACTGGGTGCGCACCGTCGTCGCCTCCAGCTCCGAGGTCTACGGCAAATCGGCCCAGGTGCCCATGCGCGAGGAAAACGACCGTCTGCTCGGCCCCACCACCGTCACCCGCTGGTCCTACGCCGACGCCAAGGCCATCGACGAGTACCTCGCCCTGGCTTACGCCCAACACGGCCTGCCGGTCTCTGCCGTGCGCTACTTCAACGCCTACGGCCCCCGCCTCGACCCGC
>JAFGOJ010000043.1 GCA_016926575.1 Anaerolineae bacterium
GACTGGGAGGCGAAGGCCTCGTTCAGCTCGATCAGGCCGATGTCGCTCAGTGAGAGGCCGGTCAGCTTCAGCACCTTGGGGATGGCGACCATTGGGCCGACGCCCATCACCTCGGGTGGGACGCCGCCCACGGCGAAGCCCACAAAGCGGGCCAGCGGCTTCAGCCCCAGCGCCTCGGCGCGCGTGCGCTCCATCACCAGCACCGCCGCTGCGCCGTCGGACATCTGGGACGAGTTGCCCGCGGTGACGGTGCCCTTTTGGGCGAAGGCGGGCTTCAGCTTCGCCAGCGCCGCTATCGACGTATCGCGGCGCGGCCCCTCGTCGGTGTCGAACACGATGTGGTGTGTCGTCGCCTGGCCGTTCTTCATCACCACGCGCTCGAATTCGAGCGGCACGATCTCGTCGTCGAACTTCCCCGTGTCCTGCGCGGCCACCGCCCGCATGTGACTCTGGTAGCCGAACGCGTCCTGATCCTCCCGCGTGATGCCGTACTGACGCGCCACGTTCTCGGCCGTCTGCCCCATCCCGCTGTAGATCTCGGGGTAGTTCTCCGTCATCCACGGGTTGGGCGAGAATTTGTTGCCGATCATCGGCACCATGCTCATCGACTCGACGCCGCCGGCGACGATGCACGTGCCGAACCCGGCCATGATCCGCTCGGCGGCCAGCGCGATCGTCTGCAAGCCCGACGAGCAGAAGCGATTCACCGTCTGTCCGGGGACGGTGTAGGGCAGCCCGGCGCGCAGCAGCGCGACGCGGGCCACATTCATGCCTTGCTCGCCCTCGGGGAAGGCGCAGCCCATGATCACGTCCTCCACGTCTTCGGGTTGCACCCCTTCCGCGCGCCTGACCACCTCTTTGATCACCGCAGCGGCCATCTCATCCGGCCGGAAGTCGGCCAACGTCCCGCGCTTAGCCTTGCCCACCGCCGTGCGGGTAGCGGCAACGATTACGGCTTCATTCATAGTTTGCTCTCCTTAAAGGGCGAATTAGGAGAGGCGAATTAGGAGTTGCGAATTGCGAATTGCTTCTTATCGCACCTAATTGGCAATCCCCAACGCCTTCATTCACGATCCTTGGCCCCTAATTCCTACTTCCTAATTCGCAATTCCTAACTCGCAACTCTCTATTTCCGGCGTTGCTGTCGTATCGTCGTCACCAGAAGAGCAATCACTTCGTCTGCTAGATCATACCGGTGCGATACGACGCTTTCAGATAACAGAAACCTCGCTCGTAAATACCAACCTTGAGACTCGCGTGCTGAGCCGAGGGCATATCCCAGAAATCGGGCATAGTCTCTACCCAATCCGCGGCCATATCCCTCTTCGACATTCGCGCTGATCGATCCCACGCTGCGAATCAACTGCTGCGCGATTGCTTTTCCTCGAAAATCCTTTGCCATTCTCGCGCAGTCGAGCCAGGCTAGATCGTACAAGAACAGCGCTTTCTGATAGCCAATCGAGTTCCACACCGGTGATGAAACGACTTTGTCTGCTACATTGCTGCGCCATTGTTCGAAACTCCTCGGCTGCCCGTCCATCTTACTTTCAATTCCTCCTAATTCCTAATTCGCAACTCGCAATTCCTAATTCGCACTTCCTAATTTCTGAGTGGCTTTCCCGTATTCAGCATATGCCAGATCCGGTCGATGGTCTTCTGCTCGCCCAGGAGCGACATAAATGCCTCGCGCTCCAGCTCCAGGATGACTTGCGGATCGACCCACTGCGGCTGGCTCAAGCGGCCGCCACACAGGATGTGGGCGGTCTTGTTGGCGATCAACACGTCGTGCTCCGAGACGTACCCGGCCTCCTTGAGGCTCCAGGCCATAATCTCCAGCGCCGCCAGGCCGCTGACGCCCATGGCCCAGATCTCCTTGCCGCGCACCGGCGGTCGGTAACCCGCCGCGACCATCTCCAGCACCATGCGCTTGGCTTCGTGCAGCAGGTGGTCGGGATTCATCACGATCCGGTCACAAGGCGTGAGGAAGCCCCACTGGCGCGCTTCTTCCGCGCTGGCGCTGACTTTGGCCATGGCGATGATCTCGAAGACGCGCTGGAGGAAGGGCAGCGTGTCGGCGTTGGGGGTCGATTTTGCCACCGGCGAGACGATGCGCCGCAGCAACTCCTTGCAGCCGCCTCCAGATGGGACCAATCCCACGCCCGCTTCCACCTGCCCGATGTACGACTCCGCCGCCGCGCAGATGGCCGACGAGCCCATCATCACCTCGCCCGCACCGCCCAGCACCATGCCGAACGGCGCGCTGACCACCGGCTTCGGGCTGTAGTGGAAGGCCATCAGCGTGTCCTGCATCAGTTTGACGATGCCCTCGAGCTGCGCCCATTCGCCTTGCTGCGCGGCCATGGCGACCATGAACAGGTTTGCCCCGGCCCCGAAGTGCTCGCCCTGGTTGCCGACGACCAGCCCCACCCAGTCCTTCTCCAGTTCCTCCAGCGCCCGCTGTCCCATCTGGAACACGTCCCCGTCGAGCGCATTCATCTTCGTGTGGACTTCGAGACACAGCACGCCGTGGCCGATGTCGACCAGGCTGGCGCTGGGATTGCGGGCGATGACGCGGTTCCCGTCGGCTTTGACGTCCTTGAGCACGATCTCCCGCGGGTCTTTTTCGACCGCCACGTACTCCTTGCTCGCCGGGTCGTACATCTCCAGCGTGCCGTTCGCGCGCCGGTAGAAGTGCGTGTGCCCCGCGTCCAGCATCTCCTTCACCCACGGCGTGACGGCCATGCCCTCCGCCTCCATCCGCATCACCGACTCGGCCACACCCAGCGCGTCCCAGATCTCGAACGGGCCGAGCTCGTGGTTGAAGCCCCACTTGTTCGCGTTGTCGATGGAGAGGATGTCGTCGGAGACCTCGGGCACCACGCTGGCGGCGTAGTTGATGCCGAAGGCGGTGGTGGCCCAGATGAACTGCGCGGCGCGGTCGTCCTCGGCGCAGATGCGCTTGATCCGCTCGCCGGGGTGCGCCACGTCCTTGTGCTTCCCCACCGAGTCGAAGCGCGGCTTGGCGGGCGCCTGGTACTCCAGCGTCGCCGGGTCCAACGTCCAGAACTGGCGCCCTTCTTCGGTCTTGACCTGTTTGTAGAAGCCCTGGCCGGTCTTGTTGCCCAGCCAGCCGCTCGCCAGCATCGTCTCGGTCAACGCGCCAGCCTGCGCGTGCTTCAACACCTCGCGGTGTGGATCGTCGGGGATCGCCGGGTAGAGGTTGGCGTTGACGTGCGCCATCACGTCCATGCCGACCAGGTCGTAGAGGCGGAACGTGGCGGTCTTGGGATGGCCGATCACCGGCCCGGTCAGCGCGTCCACCTCCTCGACGGTGTAGCCGTGGTCGAGGGCATAGTTCAGCGTGTAGGCCCCTACAATCGAGATGAAGCGGTTGGCGATGAAGTTGGGCGTATCCTTGCACATTACCACGCCCTTTCCCAGCGTGCGCGTGCTGAACTCGGCCATGAAATCGAGCACCGCCGGGTCCGTCTGCGGGTGAGGGATCAGCTCCAGCAGCTTGAGGTAGCGCGGCGGGTTGAAGAAGTGCGTGCCCAGGAAGTGCGCCTTGAAGTCGTCGGAGCGGCCCTCGGCGATGGCGGCGATGGGGATGCCGGAGGTGTTCGTGCTGACGATGCTGCCCGGCTTGCGCACCGCCTCGATGCGCGCCATCAGCGGCTGCTTGATGTCCAGCCGCTCCACGATCGCCTCGACGATCCAATCCGCCTCACCCACCGCGTCGAAATCGTCCACCAGGTTGCCCAGCGTCACCCGCTCGGCGACGTCGGGGGCGAACAGGTTGTTCGGGCGCGCCTTGACGCACCGTTCCCATCCCTCGCGCACGATGCGGTTCTTCACCTCTGGATGCGCCAGGGTCAGCCCCTGCGCTTCCTCTTTGGGCGTCAACTCCCACGGGACGATGTCCAGCAGGGTCGACTGGATGCCGGCGTTCGCCAGGTGCGCCGCAATCGCCGCACCCATCGTCCCCGCTCCAATCACAACCACTTTATTGATCGCGTAACCCATCATTCCTCCTTTTTTACCTTTGTCATTTGCCGTCATTTCCTCATTTTTCATTGGAAGTCCTCGTGCTCTGTCCTGGCAATAATCTCCTCCTGTAATGCCTCGCTTAAGTCGCAAAAATAATCGCTGTACCCCGCCACGCGCACGATCAGGTCCCGGTACTGCTCCGGGTGCGCCTGCGCCGCGCGCAGCGTCGCCGCATCGACCACGTTGAACTGGATGTGGTGCCCGTCCAGCTTGAAGTAGGTGCGCACCAATTGCACCAGGCCGTCCAGCCCGACGTCGTCTTTCAACACCTGTGGCGTGAACTTCTGGTTGAGCAGCGTTCCCCCCGTGCGGACGTGGTCCATCTTCGCCGCCGACTTGACCACCGCCGTCGGCCCGCGCCGGTCGGCGCCCTGCACCGGCGAGATGCCCTCTGAGAGCGGCGTGCCCGCCGGCCGTCCGTCGGGCGTCGCGCCGATCACCGAGCCGAAGTAGACGTGCACCGTCGTCGGCAGCAGGTTGATGCGGTACCGCCCGCCGCGCGTGTTCGGCCGCCCGTCCACCGCGTCGAAGTAGGCGTCGAAGACGCGCACCATCACCGCGTCGGCCCGCTCGTCGTCGTTGCCGTAGCGCGGGGTGCGGTTGAGGAGCAGTTGGCGCGTCCGCTCCTGCCCCTCGAAGTTCGCCGCCAGCGCCGCCAGCAGCGCGTCCATCGACAGCGTCCCCTCGTCGAAGACGTGGTGCTTGAGCGCCGTCAGCGCGTCGGACATCGTGCCCAGTCCCACGCCCTGGATGTAGGTGCTGTCGTAGCGCGCGCCGCCGTCGTGGTAGTCCCTGCCTTTGGCGATGCAGTCGTCGATCAGCACGGAGAGGAACGGCGCGGGCAGGTGCGCCGCGTACAGCCGCTCGATGACGGCGTTGCCGCGCACCTTGACGTCGACGAAGTGGTTGAGTTGCGCCGCGTAGGCCGCGAACAACTCGTCGAACGAGGTGAACGTGCGCGGGTCGCCCGTCCGTGGGCCGAGCTGCCGCCCCGTGCGTGGGTCGACGCCGTCGTGCAGCGTCAACTCCAGCACCTTCGGCATGTTGAAGTAGCCGGTCAGGATGTAGCTCTCCTTCCCGAACGCCCCCACCTCGATGCAGCCGCTGGAACCGCCGTTGCGCGCGTCGACCACCGACTTGCCCTGCCGCACCAGCTCCTGCGCGATCAGGTCGCAGTTGAAGACCGACGGCTGGCCGAAGCCGGTGCGGATGATCTGCGCCGCCCGCTTGATGAACCGGTCCGGGTTCTTCTTGCTCACCTGAATCGACGTGCTGGGTTGGAGCAGGCGCATCTCTTCGATCACGTCCAGCAGCAGGTACGTGACCTCGTTGACGCCGTCCTTGCCGTCGCCCGTCACCCCGCCCAGGTTGATCTGGGCGAAGTCGGTGTACGTGCCGCTCTCCTGCGCGGTGACGCCCACCTTGGGCGGCGCGGGCTGGTTGTTGAACTTGATCCAGAAGCACTGCAGCAGTTCTTCGGCCTGTGCGCGGGTGAGCGTACTCTCTTCCAGGCCCCTTTGGTAGAAGGGAAGCAGGTGCTGGTCGAGGCGGCCCGGGTTGAAGGCGTCCCACGGGTTCAGCTCGACCGTCACTCCCAGGTGGACGAACCAATAATATTGCAGCGCCTCCCAGAGGTCACGCGGGGCGTGGGCCGGGACGTGCGTGCACACCTCGGCGATGCGTTCCAGTTCCTGCTTGCGCTGCGGGTCGGCCTCCGCCTGGGCCAGCGCGCGCGCCGCCGCGGCGTGCCGCTCCCCAAAGCAGATGAGCGCGTCGCAGCAGATGTCCATCGCCTTGAGCTGCTCCTGCTTGGCGGTGGCGTCGGGGTCGGCGAGGTAGTCCAGCCCTGCCAGGCTGCGGGCGATGTCGGCCTTGAAGTCGAGCATCCCCTTGTGGTAGATCTTGTCGTCCAGCACTGTGTGGCCGGGCGAGCGCTGCTCCATGAACTCGGTGAAGACGCCCGCCTCGTAGGCCGCCTTCCACTCGTCCGTCATCTCGGCGAAGATGCGGTCGCGCATCGAGTGGCCCTGCCAGAAGGGGATGATCGTCTCGGCGTAGACCCGCTGCGCTTCCTGGCTGACGGCGAAAGGAATCTTCTCCCGCGAATCGAGGATCTCCAGGTCCTGCAACGTGTGACAGCACAGCTCGGGGTAGGTGGGCGTCGCCTTCGGCGCCGGCCCTTTCTCCCCCACGATCAGCTCTCCCGCGTTGATGCAGACCGTCTTGTGCTCCATCAGGTATCGAAACGCCAGCGCCCGCCGCACCGGGGCCGAGATCATCCCCAGGTTCTGCCGGTAGAACGCCGTCATCAACTCCGCCCGTTCCGTCGAGATCGCCGGCACGGCATCCAGACTCTGCTGACGCAGCCGTGCGACGCGGTCGGTCATACTCATCGGTTCACCTCCATTTCGTACCGCCGCCCCAGCCGTTTGTACTTCTCCGCGCCGATGGCGTGGTAGGGCAACCGGTCGATCTGCTGGATGCCGAGTTCGGCCGCCAGAGCGCCGATCTGGCGCAGGTTTTCTTCGTCGTCGGTAATCCCTGGGATGACCGGCACGCGCAGGGTGATGGCGTGGCCGCGTTCCGCCAGCGCGCGCAAGTTCGCCAGGATGAGCGCGTTCGACGCGCCGGTGAAGCGGCGGTGGTGCGCCTCGTCTATCAGTTTCAGGTCGTACAGGAACAGGTCGACGTGCTTGCGGAGGCTGTCCACTACCTCCCACGGTGCGAAGCCGCACGTGTCGACGGCGGTGTGGATCTCCCGCTCCCGGCAGGCGATCAGCAGGGCGCGCAGGAAGTCGGGCTGCGCCAGCGGTTCGCCGCCGGAGAAGGTAACCCCGCCGCCCGATTCGTCGTAGAACGGGACGTCCTGTTCGACCTCGGCCATCACCTCGGCCACCGTCACCTCGCGCCCCACGCGTTCCCGCGCCTCGGCGAAGCAGACCGCCGCGCACGCCCCGCAGCGGGCGCACCGCTCCATGTCCGTGACCACGCGCCCGTCTTGCAAGGCAATCGCGCCCTCGGGGCAGGCGTTGACGCAGGCTCCGCACCCGATGCAGCGCTGCGGTCGCAGCATCAGTTCGGGGCGGGGGGATTGGCTCTCTGGGTTGTGGCACCACAGGCAGCGCAGCGGGCACCCCTTCAAGAAGACCGTGGTGCGGATCCCCGGCCCGTCGTGAATGGAAAATTTCTTGATGTCGAAGATGACGCCTGTCATTTGACCCTACTTCGAAAATAGACCGCGTTCTTGCTCCCGCCGGGTCCGTGACCCGGCGGTGGCGCGGGTCCACGACCCGCGCCGGGCGCGGAGTAAAGATGTAGGTCACGCTTGCAGCGTGACACCCATGCCAGGTATGGTCACGTTGGAAACGTGACCTACATTTTTGCTGTTGGTGTACAGAGGGAGTGATTGTTTGCCGCAGCGAATTTCCTGCCCGTTTCTTTTACCCGAACCACTTTGCGGAAGGGGTCCGGGGAAACCGGAAGGTAAACCGCAGGTTTACCCGTTTCCCCGGCGGGGTGCAGGGGCGGAGCCCCTGCAGAAGCCTCGCCTAAAGCCAAAATTCGTGTTAATTTGTGGCTAGATTTTATATAACTGATTTAGTATCCCCACCAACGTCTCCGGCGCGTACCCAAACGCCCCGATGCGCGACTCGCTGAGAACCAGCTTCTCTTCGTCCTTGAACACAACTTGCACCGGATACCGGACGCCCTTTACCTTCATCCCTCCTGCGCCGGTGCTGACGCGTATCTGTTTTACGCCCAATTCGACCTTCTGCAGATCGGATGCCGCCCACCTGCGCGGCTCCCCGCGCAGGTAATGTGCCTCGATCGTACCTTCTGTGAACCGCATCCGCACCGGTTGTTTCGTCTCCAGTGCAGCGTAGAGGACAGGGGCGGCGGCAATGAACCACATTCCGTTCAAAAACGCGAGCGCGCCCGCCGATACGTCGGAGTGCGCCATTACCAGAGTCAGCCCGCCCATCATTCCGAACAAGATCATGACCAGGAGGCCATTTTGCAGGATGGTGCGCTGCCTGACCCGCACCTCGAAGGGGAATGTGATCATTTCCTTCCGCTGCATTACCTCGATGCGCTGGTGCAGCACGCCATACAACTCGGGGTAGTCCTTGATGAAGCGGCTGATGCGAATCCTCCGGCGCGCCGAGCGGATGACCAGCCCGCCCGGCATGCCGCCATCCTTCTCTCGCACCACGATGACGTCGGCGTAACGGATCGTCTTGTGCCACCACAGCCGGTGGAGCGCGACGGCATCGTCTGTCACCTCCACCCGGCCGACGTGGTGCCACGTCAGGTAGAGGCCCATCACGAGGAAGGGCGAGAGCAGCAGCGCCACCCACGGCGCGTCGGCGCGGTTCTGGGGGATCAAGAGCATCAGCGGCGCGCAGATCGCGTACATCAACACGCTGAGGATCGTCAGCAGCATCCCGGTTTGGTATAACGGCCCGCGCAGCGAAAATTCCCTCTTCACAGCGCTATTATCGCATAGAGC
>JAFGOJ010000329.1 GCA_016926575.1 Anaerolineae bacterium
CTTCAGGAGAAAGTGATGACGTTGCCCATCCAAACCGAGCGCCTGTTACTCAGGCAATTCACCTACGACGACGTGGAAGACATCCTTATGCTCGTCTCTTATCCCTCCATCGCCCAGGCGATGCCGGAAATTACGCCCACACATGCCGGCGCGATGCAGTACGTCGCCACGCAGAACGACTACCAACCATTCGAGCGCGATAAGTGTTTCGACCTGGCCGTCGAGCAAAAAGCGAACGGCAGGGTGATCGGCGTGGTGACATTGGTAACCAAAGCGCACCGTCAGGCGGAGATCGGGTACGCGGTGGGCACACCCTACCGCCGGCGCGGGGTTGCAACCGAGGCCGCGCACGCGCTCGTCGCCTACGGATTCACGCACCTGGGGTTGCACCGCATACAGGCAAAGGCAAACGCCTCCAATGCCGCCTCGTGGCGGGTGATGGAGCGCCTGGGGATGCGGCGCGAAGCACACCTGCACGAGGCCACGCTCCGCGACGGCGCGTGGGAAGACGTGCTGATTTATGCCCTGCTCGAAAACGAGTTCGCCGCCGCGCCGCGACTGAGCCGCAACGCCCCGTAGCTCTCGGCCAACGTACACAGAATCGCCACGTACACAATGACTTTCTGCCCCGTCGCCTGGATCAGCAGCCCTTCCGGGGTGTCGAAGCCCGGTCCCATGCGCAACAGCGCCACGTAGGCCACCAGCAGCACGGCAAAAACGCCGTATACTGCCGCGTACCGGTTCGGATAGGCTGGGTTCAACAGAATCGCCACGGTATAGAACGCCGCAGCGACAGGGAAGGCCTGGAAAGCCGCCAGCACGAACCAGGCGTGTGCCTCGATGAATACGTCCGCCGGCGTGAATGCCACCCCAATGAACGACAGGCCCGCAAAGATACCCGCGATGCTCCCCAGGATGCTCAGCACGTAGACGACACGCTGCTGACGGAAAAAGCGTGGCACGTTCAGGAAGAACGTGACCAGCCCCAATCCCGCCACCATTAGCGCGAAGATGAACAGCAACGCCGACGGCAGGTTAGGCTGCCCGCCACCGGTCACGAACATCCCCAACTCGCTGAAGAAGTTGCGGAAGAAAGAGTAGTGGCGGGTCGGCACGCCGGCTATCGACCCGCCAGGATAGATCAGCATCGCCACCGCCGTCAGCACCACGAACTGGATGCAGGCGGCTATCGCAACCCAAAACGGCCACGTCTCATCGATGCGCTTCTTCAACGTGCACCTCCTCACTGCCCAAACAGCGACACGACAGCCTTTCCCCACGGCGGTAAAAGCGCGATCAGCAAAAGCACGTCGAACGCCGCTCCCAGCTTGGCCCCCAGCGGCACGGCTCGCCACCACATCACGATCGTGTCCAAAGAGATGACCGCGCCGATGATCGCCGCCAGTGGCCACCACTCTTGCCGCAAGACGGCCCCCAGGCCTGCCCCCATAAAGACCAGGAACGACAACAGCCACATCGTGCTCAACGCGCGCCCTACCGTCGATTGGAGCGTGACGGTCTTCGAGTACAGCCACGGCTGGTCATCGAACCCGGCCAGATTCTCGACCCACGCCGCCAAAAAGCCCCCCATGTGCGCCAGTCCGTGCATCAACAACGGGAATCCGATGACGAAGCGAAACATGTTACCCCCTCGATCTCAACAAAAACGCCAACGGGATATGCACCCGTTCCCGCCACGCCACCTCCGAGTGCTCTGCGCCCTTGAACGTGCGCGTCACCCAGTCCACGCCCTCGCGGTAGCCCGCAGCGCGCATCACCTGATCGACCTGCTGCTGGAACGGCTCGTACAGCGCGTCCAGCGTCTCCGTCCCGTGGTCAAAATAGACCCGGTGGCGACCCGGCGCGGGGAGCGCCTGCCGCACGTACTCGATGATGATGTCCTCGCCCGCCACCCAGTGTGTCGACAGACAACCGGCCCCGGCGAAGGCGCTGGGATACTCGCACAGCGCGTAGAGCGAGATCAGCCCGCCCATGCTCGACCCCATAACGAACGTATGCGCGCGGTCGGGCAGTGTGCGGTAGCGTGCGTCGACGAACGGCTTCACCTCTTCGATCAGGAAGCGCAGGTACGCATCGGAGAGCGACTGCCCGCCGTACTCCGCCCGCATCTGCTCCAGCACCACCTGCCCTTCTGGCGAAGCGAAGGGTCGCGCCGGCAGGTACTCTTGCCGGCGCAGATCAGTGTTCCACACCCCCACCACGATCGTCGGCGGCACCTCTCGCGCTTCGATCAGCCCGGCCAGCGCCACGTCCACCGACCAAGGCGCTCCGGCGTACGAATGTCCCGGCTCGAACAGATTCTGGCCGTCGTGCATATAGAGCACCGCATAACGCTGCTCTTCGTCTGCCGCATAACCCGGCGGCAGCCATACATCGACGTGACGTGGCGCGACGTATTGGGATCCGAAGTCCGCGTAACGATCCAACGTGCCAACCATCACACCTCTTCGACCGTCACCTTGATCATCCGGTCGCCCTGGCGGACGGCATCCACCACGTCCTGCCCCTCCACGACCTTCCCGAAGACCGTGTGCCGGCCGTCCAGGTGCGGCTGGGGGGCGTGGGTGATGAAAAACTGGCTGCCGTTGGTGTTCGGCCCGGCGTTCGCCATCGAAATCACACCTGTTTCGTGACGCAGCGGGTTGGCGGCAAACTCGTCCGCGAAGCGGTAGCCCGGCCCGCCACGCCCCGTGCCGGTCGGATCGCCCCCCTGGACCATGAAGTTGCCGATGACGCGGTGGAACGTCACCCCGTCGTAGAACCCCTCGCGTGCCAGGAAGACGAAATTGTTGACCGTCTTCGGCGCGTGCGCGGGGTAGAGCTCCAGCTTGATGTCCCCTCTATCCGTTTCGATCTTTACCCGGTACATCTTCTTCACATCGATCGTCATCTCTGGTGGATTGTTCCACTGCTTCACTGCCATCGTTCCTACCTCCTTAATCTGCTAAAATCTGCTAACCCGCAATCTGCTCCATCACAATCACGCCCTCCGGGCAGGCGCTCGCGCATAAGCCGCACCCCCAACACGGTTCGGGATCGAATTTGACCTGGCGCACCTTCTGCCCGTGGACCGATTCCACGCTCCCGTCGTGGTAGAAGGCGCTGAACAGGCACCGCCCGATGCACACCCCACAGTGCGTGCACGCGTCCCAATCGACGCGGGCGACGTGATGCACGCGCGGGTAGGCTTTGGTCATCCCCAGCCGCATTCCCGCCCGCATCGGGAAGGAGTATGCCGGGTGGCAGTTGCCGTGGCTGATCCACTCCTGCTGCGGATCGTGCGCGCGCCAGGCACGCGGGCCGGTGTGAATCAGCCCCATCCGGTCGAGGGCCAGCAGGTGCGCCTTGGCCTCATCGACCGTGAGGCTGCGCCCCTGGCCCCGCTCCAACGTCTGCCGGGCGCGCGCGCCCAGACGCATGCTCCCCTCGATGATCGGGCTGCCGGGCATCGTCGTCGTCTTACACGCACAGGGAAGAAGACAGATAGCCTCGGCGGCCCCCACCAGGTCCAACGCTTCCTCCAACAACAGCACATCCCGGTTCTTCATCCGCACGTAGGTATCGGGATCGCGCCGGATGATGTCCATCTCCCGCTCCCACAGCTTGAGCCACTCCTCCATCTGCCATTCGCTGACCGCGCCGCGCACCTGCGGCGGCAAGCGTTGCCAGCTCCCCACCTCGAAGCCCGTCCAGAAATCCATGTTGGTGTAGAAATTGCCGACCGTGTACGCCGCCCCGCCGTCTGCGGCCTTCCGGTCGACAATGTCGCGCCGGAACAGTTCGGTCAGCAGCGCACCAGCCTCTTCCTCAGAGACGCGCATCATCTCCGCCACCTCGGCCACGGTCAATGCTTGCGCGCCCAAGCCGACCACCAGTTCCATCTCCTGCGACGTCACGATCAGATCGACGTAAGGGATCAGCGCCGGCGGAAGGTTGAATACCTTGACGAATCTATCTACCGTCGACATTCATCTCCTGTTGCATGTCGCGCTCAAAGCGCACGCGCTCACAAGCGTTGAATTGCGCCAAATCGCGCAGCGCTGTATCAAACGCCGCCAAAAACGCGTCGCATAGCTCGAACCACGGTTCGAAAGCCAGGTTACACACGACCAGCTCACGTGACTTTCGCTCCGCCTTGGGGTCGATCCGCCCCACCAACCGGTCGCCCCACAGGATCGGCATCGTGTAGTAACCGAACTGCCGCTTCTCCGCCGGGGTATAGCACTCCAACGTGTACGCAAACCCAAACAATTGCGCGACCCGATCGCGTTGGATGATCAAGTTGTCGAACGGAGACAGGAACGAGACGCGCGCCGGCGCGTCTCCCAAATCGGCCGCCCATTCGACCCGCTCTGTCGAAGCGAAGTAGTCCGCCTCGATCCCTTCGACACTGACAGGAACCACCTCCCCCACCTCCACCAGCTCGGCGAGCGCCGCGGCGACAATCGCCCGGCTGCCGCTGCGGATGTGGTCACGAATCTCCGCCTCTTGAGCTACGCCATACGCCTGCAGCGCCCGCCGTACGAGGAATCGCCCCAGTTCCGCCTCGTCCGGCAATCGCGTGTCGACCCAATCCGGCAGCACACGCTCGGTCAAGTCGTAGATACGCTGAAAACCGCGCCGTTCGGTGATCATCAGCTCACCCTGCCAAAACAGGAGCTCCAGCGCCACCTTGGCCGGCTTCCAATCCCACCACGCCCCCCGCTCTGCGCCGGGTTCGGGTTCGAAATCCTTCGAACCCAGCGGCCCCTCCTGCCGGATGCGCTCGCGGATCGGCGCCATCAAATGGCCGCACAGCTCCAGCCGCCCACGCACCCACTTGTTCTTCGGGGCGCGGTGCCCCCGCATCTGTGGGATGTAGAAACGGAAATCGGACATCGGCAGGTACGACGCGGCGTGCCCCCAATATTCGAAGACGCGCCGGTCCTGCGCCTGCAGCTCGTGGAGTATGTCAGGATCGTAATCCGGTCGCCGCGTCCACAGGGCGTGATGATGCGCCCGCTGGACGACGGAGATCGTGTCGATCTGGACGTAGCCCAGCGCCTCGATCACCCGTGCGACCCCCTCCTTCCCACCAGGCAGCGCGGTCGCCCCGTCCAGCAATTGTGTGTGCAGCGCCAGTCGCCGCGCCACGTCCAGGGAGAGATCGATCCTTTCACTCAACATACACCAGCCAATTCCTCCAGCGTCTCGACCGCTATGCCGAACGCCTCGATCAACGGGCTGTTTCCGCGCCGCCGCAGCGCCTCGTACACCGCGCGGCTGTACCACAACGTCCCTTCCTTCCCGCCGCGGAAGTGCGTCCACACCGCCTCGCCCTGCACCCGGCAATCCCGAGTCAGGCAGCGCACGTTGTGCAACTTATCCGCCGCAGTCACGCGCACGACTTCGGGCGCAGCCGTCGCCAGCCGCGCGATGAACTGCTCCTTCCGCTCGCGCCAGGGCGGCTTGGGCAGCGTCTCAGCATCCGAGCAGGCATACACAATCTCTGCCACCCGGTCGCCGAAGCGCGCCCGAATCGCCTCCCCCACCACGCGCCCGCCCTGGTCTTCGACCGCATCGTGCAGGAGCGCCGCAATCGCCTCGTCCTCGTCGCCGCCATCCTCCAACACCAGCGCCGCCGCGCTCAGCAGGTGCGCGATGTACGGGGTACCAGATGCCTTGCGCGCCTGCCCCGCGTGCAATTGGTGCGCGTAGGCCAGCGCCTCGCCGAACCGAGCAGTCAATATAACCTCATTCGACATCACTCACGCTCCCAAACCATGTATGACTCCCCTGAAAAAAGGAGAGGCAACCACAAAGGACACAAAGAGCACTAAGATTTTTAATATTCGCCGTAACTGCTCAGCTTACGCTTCGCAGTTGCCTTTCCCGCCGCGAAAAGGGGAAGTGGGGGTTTTGCGGGCGGCTTCGCCGCCCGCAA
>JAFGOJ010000330.1 GCA_016926575.1 Anaerolineae bacterium
AGACCCAGCCAGCGCATACCCTCCATGATGGTTTTCACCGTCTGCGGCTTGTAGCGTGTGCGGTCGGTATCCTCGATGCGCAGGATGAACTGCCCACCGTGCTGGCGGGCAAAGAGCCAGTTGAAGACCACCGTCCGCACGTTGCCGATGTGCGGGTCACCGGTGGGGCTGGGAGCAAAACGAACGCGAACGGCCATATTCTTTACCTCTCTTCTTGTGCGAGTTGCGAATTAGGAATTAGGAATTGCGAATGACGCCACAGGTTACGATGAGTGAGTTCTAATTCGCAATTCGCCATTCGCAATTCGTCTATTGTTTACGCCGCATGCCCACGCCGGCCACCAGCCCCAGGGCGGTGAGGGCCGTCCACAGGCCGCTGCCGCCATAGCTGACGAACGGAAGGGGCAGGCCGGTGACGGGCAGCACGCCGATGTTCATACCGACGTTCACAAGTGTCTGAAAAAAAAGAAGCGTCCCCACACCGACGACCAACAGCCGCCCGAAACGATCGGGGGCCATGAGTGCGGCACGGAAGACGCGCCAGCCCAACAGCACGAACAGACCCAGAAGGATAGTGGTGCCGAGAAAGCCCAACTCCTCGCCGATGACGGAGAAGATGAAGTCGGTATGGCGCACGCGCAGGAAGTGGAGCTGGCTCTGGGTGCCCACGCCGTACCCCTTGCCCCAGAAGCCGCCGGAGCCGATGCTGATCAGCGCCTGGTTGATGTTGTAGAGTGCGGCCGGGTCCCGCTCGGGGTTCAGAAACGTCAGCACCCGCCCGCGCTGATAGGGTTCCATCACCTGCCACAGCGGGAGAATAGACGCGAGGCCTACCGCGAGTGTCGCCAGGATGTATCCAATGTGGACTTCAGAGACGAAGGCCATCGCCGCCCAAATGATGACAAAGGTCATCGCCACGCTCATGTCCGGTTCGAGGAAGACCAACACAGCGAACAGGAGGGCCACCGCGCCGGAGAGCAGGTAGGTCCACCACTTCGGCGGCGGCCCCCAACCGACCTTTTCCCCCTCCACGTGGTGGTCACGCGGCGAACGATAGTCGAGGATGGCGGCCATCGATATGATGAAAAAAAGGAAGGCAACGTAAGAGGGTTGCAGGCGGAAGGTGCCGATGAAGAACCAACGCCGCACGTCGCCGACCTCGCTCGAGCCAATGAAAAGCACCAGCACCAACAGACCCAGCGCGACCAGAAACCCGGCCCACCAGACGTCCTTCAGCCATTGGTAAGGGAGTGCCGCAGCAAGAAAGAAGAGCGCCATCCCGATGATGGCGAAGTTCGTCTGGGCCCGCCACAGGTCTACCAGGTCTTCTTCCGTACCGAGATTGGCACTGCGGATCATCACAATGCCAAAGACGATCAGAAGGATGATAAAGATGAGAAGGGCGAAGTCGAACTGTCGCCAGATACGCGCAGCGGACATTTACTTCTTGCGCCCCCCGCGGTTGGTGGCGAGGGGGATGTGAGCCTCCAGGCGGCTCTCGCGGCTGCCTTCGCTGAACGTGATTTCCACCCCCTCCGGATCGATGGAGATGTGGCGCGAGATGACCGCGATAATTTCGTCCTTCAACGTGTCCAGCAAACCGGGCGAGATGTTGGCTCGGTCGTAGGAGAGGACGAACTGGAGGCGCTCGCGGGCGACTTCACTGCTCGATGGCTGGCGGCGGCCAAAAAGTCGGTTCAGAACTTTCATCCTTTACTCCCCTTCAGAACGCACGAGTTTTATGAAGCGCTGGAACAAACCGGGCTTCTCCAGCGGGGCGAAGGGCACGCTGTGCCCCAGCAGGCGCCGCGCGATGTTGCGAAACGCCAGGCCTGCCTGGCTGTTGTTGGAGAGGACGATGGGCTGGCCACGGTTGGCCGCGCCCACGATCGACTCGTCTTCCGGGATGATGCCGATCAGGTCGATGGCCAGCAGCTCGATCACGGCGCTGGTATCGAGCATATCGCCCCGGCGCACCATATCGGGCTTGACGCGGTTGATGACCAGGTGGATCGGCCCTTTCTCTTCGGCTTCGAGCAGGCCGATGACGCGGTCCGCATCCCGCACGGCAGCCACCTCCGGGTTGGTGACGATGATCACCTCGTCGGCGGCGGCGACGGCGTTCTGGAACCCGCGTTCGATGCCGGCGGGCGAGTCGACGACGATGAAGTCGGTCGTATCGCGCAGTTGGTTGCAGATGTCGATCATGTTGCTGGGCGAGACGGCGGTCTTATCCCGCGTCTGCGCGGCGGGGAGCAAGTAGAGTTCCGGCAGGCGCTTGTCGCGCACCATGGCCTGGCGCAGGCGGCAGCGCCCCTCCACGACATCGACCAGGTCGTAGACGATGCGGTTCTCCAACCCCATCATCATGTCCAGATTCCGCAGCCCGATGTCGGCATCCAAGACGACCACCTTGAGGTTTTCCATCGCCAGGGCCACGCCCAAGTTGGCGGTGGCGGTCGTCTTGCCGACGCCGCCCTTTCCAGACGTTATGGTGACGACTTTTCCAGGCATTCTCTTCCTCTCAGTTCTTTTTCCAGGGCACAGCTTCTATGCGGTGGCTGCGTACCTGCGCCATTTCCGGTACCGGACGGCGACGCTTGTCGTCTGGCGAGCGGGCAATGTGGCCCGCGATGCGCAGTTGAGTGGGAGAAAGGTCGAGCGCGCACACGCGCGCCCCTTCGTCTCCAAACGCGCCGGCATGGACGACGCCGCGCAGGCTGCCCCACACCACCACGTGCCCGCCGGCGATGACCTCCGCGCCAGAATGGACGTCGCCGAAGACGATCACGTGGCCGGGATGGTGCGCCTTCTGGCCCGAGCGGAGCGTGCGGTCGATGACCAGCACACCACTTGAAAGGTCTTCTACCTCGTCATCGTCAGTAGGCGGCGCGACGGCCTCGACCCGCTCCCCCACGTCCATATTGACGGTCAGCCCCATGCGCGCAGCTACCAACGTGGTGTCGTCGTTCGGACTGACGATGGCCCACAGGGTGACCTCGTAGGTCGAAAGCAAGTCGCGCGCGGCCTGCAAGTCGTTCTGCGCCAGCGCCTGATCGCCCACGTCCAGCGCCACCTGCCCGCCCTTGAAGAACGACGCGCCGATGCGCAGCCGTTCCGCCAACTGGGCCAGTTGCGCGTCCCACGTGCCACCCCGCAGGCGAATCAGCAACCCCTGTCGTATGCCTTTGATCGTGACGTCTACTGGCTGCCCCATACACTCACCTATGCAGTGATGATGATTATAGCACAGATGAAAAGGATGCCAAAGCACACCTACGGATTCAACAACTCCACGACGACCGATTCGACCCCCATCGGTCCCATCGGGATTTCCTGGCTCGACCCGGTTTGGTCGATCACCAGAGTGTAGGGAATAGCCCATACCCTGTAGGCGTCGGATACCTTGCCGTCTTGATCCAACAGGATCGGAAAAGTATAGCGGCCCCCCACAAACTGGCTGATCTCACCGCTGCTTTCCTCGATGTTGATCGCCAGCACGGTCACTCCGCGGTCGGCGTAGCGCTCGTGGACGTTTTGCAGGTGAGGCAAGCTTTCGACACAAGGGCCGCACCACGTGGTCCAGAAATCGATAACGATGACCTGACCGTACAGGTTCGACAGCGTTACCGTTGAACCATCCAGCGCCGCCAGCGTAAAATCAGGCATGTCGAACTCAGCGGCGGCTGGCGCAACCGGAGCAGGCGTTTCAGAGTGTATACCCTCAGGTGGCAGGCGGCCCAAAAAATCGACGGAGAAACACGAGCAGCACCCAAATGTCAGAGCCATCACAGCGATCAAGAACACGTACTTTCTCATTTTTCCACCTCTAATCCTTGAAGTGCGAGGATACCTCTTTGTAAGGGACTTGTCAACTGGCGCAAATCGACAGTTTGTGGCACAATATAGGATGTTGCGTCAATTATCACTTTGTGTGAAGGGAATGGAGCCGATATGAAAGATGTAGTGGAAATTCGTTGGCATGGCCGGGGCGGACAGGGCGTCGTGACTGCTGGCAAATTGCTGGCAGAGACGGCCCTGGGCACCGGTCAGTACTTCCAGGCCTTCCCCGACTACGGGCCGGAGCGGATGGGTGCGCCTATCCGGGCGTTTACACGCCTGAGCTCCAAAAGGATTACGATTCACTCGCAGATCGAGGAACCCGATGTCGTTTTGGTACTCGACCCCACATTGCTGGCGTCGGTCCCGGTGACGGATGGGCTCAGCGAAGACGGCATTCTGTTGGTCAATACGTCGAT
>JAFGOJ010000331.1 GCA_016926575.1 Anaerolineae bacterium
ACCGCAGGTTTACCCGTTTCCCCGGCGGGGTGCAGGGGCGGTAGGGGCGCAGCATGCTGCGCCCTACCGCAAAGTCCTGGTAACCGATAGTCGGCGGGTTTCAAACCCGCCCTACATCGAGACGGTCTATTTTCGGAATAGTAGCAAGTAAGGAGGTAATAGCATGAACATGCTTGCCGACCGGGGCCTTACCGCCGTCCCCGGCATCCGCGTCGGCCACGCCAGCGACCCGGAAGGACTGACCGGCTGCACGGTGGTGCTGTGCGAGCGGGGCGCGGTGGCCGGGGTCGACCAGCGCGGCGGTGCCCCCGGCACCCGCGAGACCGACCTGTTGCGCCCGATGCACCTGGTGCAGCAGGTGCACGCTGTGCTTCTGGCCGGCGGATCGGCCTTCGGGCTGGCCGCCGCCGACGGCGTGGTACGCTACCTGGAAGAACGCGGCAGCGGCTTCGACGCCCGCGTGGCCACCGTGCCCATCGTGCCTGCGGCGATTCTGTTCGACTTGGACCTGGGCAGCTCCGCCGCTCGCCCCGACGCGGCAATGGGACTGGCGGCCTGCCAGGCCGCCTCGGACGGCCCCGTGGCTGAAGGCAACGTGGGGGCCGGGACCGGCGCGACGGCCGGAAAGATCCTCGGCACGGCCCGCGCCACCAAGTCCGGGCTGGGCAGCGCCGCGGTCGATTTGGGCGGCGGGTTGGTGGTGGGCGCGCTCGTCGCCGCCAATCCCTTCGGCGATGTGGTCGACCCGCACAGCGGAGCGATCCTTGCCGGAACGCGCCAGTTGCGCTCGGACGCGTTCGCCGATACGCTGGAGACGATGCGCGGGATGCTCGGCAAAGCCGCTCTTCAATTCGCCTCTCATACCGTCATCGGCGTTGTGGCGACCAACGGCCGGCTGACCAAAGAGGAGGTCAACAAAGTGGCGCAGATGGCCCAGGATGGCATCGCCCGCGCCGTGCGTCCGGCGCATACGCTCTTCGACGGCGACACGCTCTTCGCCTTGTCGACCGGCAAGAAACGCGCCGACGTCAACTTGATTGGCGCGTATGCTGCCGAGGTCGTGGCCCAGGCTATCGTGCGCGCGGTCAAGGCGGCGCACGGCGCGGGCGGGCTGCCCGCGTGGAGGGATTTGCAGGCACACGGGTGATGAAGACCAGGGTTCTCCCCATTCTGTTCGGCTATTGCGTGCTGGCGGGCGGGTTGCTCTTCTCCCTGGCGGCCTGCGCCACCCCGGAGCCTACGCTCTCCCCGCTGCGCCTGCCCACGCGCATCCCCTTCACTCCCACCCCTACGCCCACGCCCATCAGTGTGGCGACGTATGTTGCAGAAGGCGTCGCCTACCGCGCCGCCGGCGACACGCTGGCAGCGCTCGAGGTGTTTTCGCATACCCTGGTCCTCGACCCCGCTTTCGTCCCGGCCTACCTGGAACGGGGGAAGCTCTACCGCCTGGCGGGGGACTCCGCAGCGGCTCTGGCTGACGTGCAGCAGGCACTGGTCGTTGACCCGACGTATGCCCCGGCCTATGTTCTGATGGGCGAGATTCTGCGGCTGGATTTCGGCGATCTGGACCAAGCGTTGGAGGCGTACGACCGTGCGGTTGCGTTGGACCCCACGTTGGCCGCTGCGACGTTTCCCGCCCGCTGGGAGGCGGCGGAGGGCCTGGGACGAGGGCAGGCGATGCTGGCTTTGGTCAACGAGCACGGGCAGACCACCCCCGAGGACCCGTTGCTGCCCTACTACCGCGCGCGCGCCCTCGACGCGATGGGCGCGCATGGACGGGCTACCCAAACACTGATCGAAGCGATCGAGACGGGAAACGGTTCGGCCGTGGTCTGGTTCACGCTGGGCGAGATCTACGTTGCCGACCATGCCTGGGAGTACGCGCACGACTGCTTCGAGCAGGCCAGCGCCCTGATCCGCGGTGGTGACAATTCGCTGGCTCTGGTGTCCGATGCCGCGCTAAGTGACCTGTTCGCCGCTCTGGGCGAGGCCTACATCTACACGGACCGCTGCATCGACGCCCAGGCGATGTTGAGCCATGCCCTGGCTGTGGGGCCGGACCGCCCAGAGCTGCACACGCTGGTCGGGCAGGCCATCATCTGTCAGACCCCCACGCCGACCCCCACGCCCTATCCGTGGTAGTTGGGGCCGTAGTCTGGCGGCCCCAATCGCTCACTCGTTATCTCGATCCTGTTTCCGCTTCAGGAGCTGGCTCGCCAGGGTGCCGCCCTCCTTCGCCGGAACGGGCGGCGCGGGAGTATCTGCCGCGCGCGGTTTGGGCGGCGGGGTAGGGGCGGGAGGGGAAACCGGGCGCGCCGCTCCTGCCGCCGGCTCGGCCCGGCGCGTCTGCTCTGCTCGCTCCTTGGCCTCGAACAACCGGCTGACGCCGGGCGATGTGGGTGCGACCGCCGGACGGGGGCGCTTGCGCGGCAGCCGCGCCGTCACCCACGCCCAGGCTCGCACCAGGTCCTGCCGCCCAACCGCCAGCCGGCGCACCGCTACGTCGAAGGGCAAGAGCGCCGTCGCAACCGCCAGCAAGACCGGCCACAGGTCGCGTGCGGTCCCTTCTCCACGCAGCGTGTGCTCGAACGCCTGCGCAGGTGTTTCCAGCACGCGTCCGCCTCCCAATTCGGCCAGGTAGGCCATAGCGGTGGGGTCGGCTGCCAGCGCTGCATACTCGGGTGAGTAGCCCATCACCCAGCCGGTGGTCAGTCCTACGCTCTCTTCACCTGCCGCGCCCGTCAGCCGCAGCAGGTAGGCTCCCTCTCCCTCCGGGACGAACGCGCCTTCGTACCGGCCCGGCGCGGTCTGGGCCAGGTCCACCAGCGTCCCGCCGCCCTCCGGGCCGACCAGACTGGCGCTGACGACCATCTCGTTGATGAACGTGCCCGCGTTGTCCAGCGCGTCGACCTGGATGGTGGCCGTCTCGCCGTCCAGGGTCACGTCGACCTCGACCGGCACGTCGCTCTGCTGCGCCACCGTCCAGCGCACCACTTGCGACCAGAAGCGGGTGAAGTCGTCCCATTCGACCCAGCGCTGCGCCCAACGGCCGGTTGCGTCGGAGGTCCACGCCACCGAGCGGCCCAGGCCGTACTGCCAGGCCGCCAGCAGCGGGTCCTCCTGGTGCGTCGCCAGCACCACCTGCGCCGCCGGCTTGGGCGTGGTCGCCACGTAGCCTGCCAACTGCGGCACCGACGTGATGCCGTCCAACATCGGGCTGGAGGCTGTCTGGTGCGGGTAGAACGGCTCTTCGACCACGTAGGAGCGCATCGCCAGTTGGGCCTCCTGGGCGAAGATGACCGGCAGAGTCGCCGCCTGGTCGGTGAAGTAGTAGCGTCCGTTGCCCAGCCCGGCGATCTCCTCCAGGAATGACAGGTCCTGCCCTGCGCCGATGGCGACGACGCTGAGGGTGATGTTCTGCCCGGCGATTTGCTCTTCCACCATCGCGGCGACGCCTTCCTGGTGCTCCGAATCGGAGCCGTCGGAGAGGAGGATGATGTGGCGCACGGCGTGCGGGGAATCGGCCAGGATGCCCAGCGCGGCTTCGAGCGACTCGCGCACGTAGATGCCCCCGCCGCCGGCCTGGAGGCGGATCACCTGGTCGATCACTTCGTCGCGCTGCGTGCCCGGCAGCGGCCCGATCACGTCGGCCGGGCGGTCGTCGAAGGCGATAACGGTGATCTCGTCCTGGTCGTTGATCAGCTCGGCCACGCGCGCGGCGGCCTCGCCCGCCAGGCGAATCTTCTGCACGCCGTTTTCCGTCACCGTCATGCTGCCCGATTTGTCGATGATGACGACGATGGCCATGGGGGGGAAGCGCTCGGGGTCCTCGATGGTCATCTCCACCGGCAGCGTCTCTTCGAGAGGCGTTTCGTACCAGCCGCCGACGCCGTAGGCGTGCGGCCCGCCGGTGGCGACCAGTCCGCCGCCCAGGTCGCGCACGAACGATTGCAGCGCCGCCATCGCCCGCGGAGAGATGGCCTGGGCGGGGGTATCCGCCAGGACCACGGCGGCGTACTCGGCCAGGGCCGCGGGGTCGGAGGGCATCGCTCCGGCGCTGCTGTGGTCGATGTCCAACCCCGCCGCTGCGAGCGCAGCTTCTACGTACTGCGACTCGGCGGGATCGCTGGCCACGACCAGCACGCGCGGTGGACCTTCGACCAAGGCGAAGGCAGAGAGGGTGTTGTTCTGCGGGTAGACGTCGGTGGCGGGGGCCAGGATGGCGCGGTAGGTGGCGAATCCGGGCGCGCCCGAGGCCAGCGTCACGGCGAAGCGGTTGCTGCCGGGGCCGAGATGTACCGCTTCTTGCGCCACCACGCGGTCGCCGGAGAGGATCGTCAGCGCGGCCTCCATCTGTGCTGTGCTCTCCACCTCTACCGACAGGTTGAAGCTCTCGTCCTGGTGCAGGCGGGTGGGCAGGTCGACGTCCGCCACCCACGCCTCGCCCGTCGTCGCGGTGTCGGCCTGGCCGAGCAGGTTCACCACGTCCACCTGGACGCCCTGGGCGTGGGCCAGGCGGATGGCGCTATCGACCTCGCCGGTAGTGGGTCGCCCGTCGGAGAGGAGTACCATGCGGCGGGCCGCGCCGCCGGGAAAGAGGGCCAACCCCAGGCGCACGGCTTCTTCCAGATCGCTTTGGTGGGTTTGGGGGATGGAGGCGACCGTAGCGAGCTGTGGGTTGCTGCTCATGGGCCGCTCGACCAGCGCGTCGGCGCCGAAGAGCACCAGCGCGGCGCGGTCGTCGGGGGCCATGTCGGACAGGGCTTGCTCGACGAAGGCCAGCGCCCGCTCCTGCTCGGCCGGCGGGATGCTGTCGGAGGCGTCGACGAGGAAGACGACCGCCAGCTCGTCGCTGCCGTGGATCGACTGCGTCCCGGCCAGGCTGAACACCACCAGCGCGACGATCAAAGCGCGCAGAGCGAGCGCGGCCCACGCGCGGCGGCGTCCATACTGCCCGCGCGGCCAGCCCAGGTAGGCGAAGGCGGCCAGCAGCGGCAGGAGCAGCAGAAAGAGCGGGCGGGATACGGCCATCGACGTTACAACTCTTGCCGCTCGAACGCGGCCCAGGCTACTGCAAACGCGCCGGCAATCAGCCCCACGCTGATCCCTACGGCGGGCCAGAACGATCCCGTTTCACCCAGCACCAGCAGTGCGCCCCAGTTGAGCAACTGGCCGGGGAGAAACTCGCCCAGCCTGGGAATCGCTCCCAAGATGGAAAGGGCGACCATGACGGCGAATGCTATGCCGCCTGCAACCGCTTGCGAGGAGGTCAACGTGCTGGCCAGCAGCGTCAAGGAGACGTAGACGAGCAGGAAGAGGAGCATCAACCCGTTGAGCGCCAGCCAACTTGGAAGGTCGAGCGGCTCGAACAAGATCAAGGTGTAATAGTAGGCGGCGATGCCGGCCAGAGCGATGCTCGCTGTAAAACTGAGGGTCAGTGCTGTCAGTTTGGCGGCCAGGAACGTCCCGCGCGGCACCGGTTTGACCAGCATCAGGGCCGCCGTTCCGCGCTCCTTCTCCTGCGCCACCGCGCCCATCGTCATCAGCAGCGCCAGAACGACCCCGAACTGGCTGACGTTCTTGACGTATTGTGCGACGGCGTCCTGGATGCCGGGGGGCGGGATGAGCATAGCGATGTCCTCGCCGCCGGGCACCATCCGGATGATTTCGGGGGTGAGCTTCGCCAGAAGTGGCGAGAGCAGGCCGAAGACGACCAGCACCGCCGCGATGATGAGCAGGCGGTAGGAGCGCCATTGCTCCAAGACTTCCTTGCGCAACGCAACCAGGAAGTTCATTCTGCACCTCCGTTTTCCACCAGATGGAGGAACACGTCTTCCAGGGAGGGGCGCACGATCTCGTAGCGCGCCAGGGTGAGGCCGGCTTCCAGCGCCAGAGGCAGGAGCTCGCGTTTGGCCTGCGCCACGTCGTGTACGATGACCCGGGCGGCGCGCCCGTCGATGGTGACCTCTGCGGCCCAAGGTGTGCGGCGGGCGCGCTCGGCCCAGCTCGCCAGGCCGGCGGCGGATTCGGCGTCGGTCTCGATCTCGAACGCGGGAGTGGCGTACCGGGCGAGCAGCTCGTCCTGCCGGGCGGTGACGAGCATCTGTCCGTTGGCGATGATGCCCACCGTGTCGCACACGCGCTCCACATCGGCCAGGATGTGGGTTGACATGAAGACGGTCGTCTCGCCCTTAAGCCTCCCGATCAGCTCCAGGACGTCGCGGCGGCCGGCGGGATCGAGCGCGCTGACCGGCTCGTCAAGGAAGAGCACGGCGGGCCGGTTGACCAGCGCCTGGGCGATCCCCAGCCGCTGACGCATACCGTGGGAGAAGCCTCCGATGCGCCGCCGGGCGGCCTCGGCGAGGCCCGTCAGCGCCAGCAGCTCGTCGATGCGCGCCTCACGATCGCTTCTGGACAGTCCGAAGGTTCGCCCGACGTGTTCCAGCAACTCACGGGCGGTCATCCAGGGGTAGAAGGCAGGCTCTTCGGGCAGGTAGCCGATGCGATGGGCCACTTCCTTCGACCCCGCCGGTATTTCGACCCCCGTCACCCACGCCCGCCCGCCCGTCGCCCAGGCCAGGCCGGTGAGGATGCGGATCGTGGTGGTTTTGCCCGCGCCGTTCGGGCCGAGAAAGCCGAACACCGACCCCGGTTCGACGTGTAGATCAAGCCCACTCAGCGCGTGGACGGCGCCGAATTGTTTGCGAAGGCCTTCGGTGCGGATGGCTTCCATCTACTCCTCCCGGCCAAACACGAAATACACGATAGGTCCGATCAGGTTGACGAATACGATCACCAACGCCCACGCCCACTTGGGGCCTTTGGTGCGCTCGCGCCGGATCAGATCGATGAGGGCGACGGCCAGCAGACCGAATTGGATCAGCACGATTGGTACCAGTAACAGCAGCCATTCTTGAATTGATTCCATTTTTCCTTGTATCTCCTTTTATCTGTTTGAGAATAAGTTGTTGGTCCCGCGGTGGTAAGTCCACCATTCCACGGCCAGCACGCCCAGCGCGGCTGCGGCCAGCCAGGGCCAGAACTCGCGCCGTCCTTGTTCCTCGGGGGCGGACACGGGCACTTGCTCCCCGCCTACCAGGAGCGCCTCTCCCGGCGCGACGTTCGATTCCTGCGCGTCGAACAGGTTGACGGCGAAGAAATCAGTGAGGAGCACCTCGCCGGCAGCGTCTACGTGCTCGACGCGATAGACTCCCGGCCGGTCGGTGGCGGCGAAGACGGGCAGCGTTTCTCCTACGGTCAACACCTGCTGAGTTGTATCTGGAAGAGTGACGACCATGCGCTGCGCTTCGGGGTGGGGCTGGATGGAGACCGGCGCGCCCGGCTGGAGCGCTACAGATGCGGCGATGCCGCCCTGGGGTAGCAGCCAGCGCGTCAGGTTGGCGGTGAGGATGGGGAAGGCGACGCGCAGTGGCAGGTTCGACTGGTGCAAGGCGAAGGTGAGGACGGCCAGCCGCCCCTCTGGGCGCTCGGCGACGAAGAGCAGCGGGCCGCCTCCGGCTTCGACCAGCACGCGCGCGCCCGGCGGCATCTGGGCGCGCGCGGCGCGCAGGACCTGCACGCCTTCCCATTCGACGTAGTGCAGGATGGGGTCGTCCTCTGCCACGCGGGTCACGGTGGTGTCTGTGAATGTGCCTGTCGCCTCCCCCGGCCCGACCAGCCACAGGTTGCCGGGGGGCAGGGTCTGCGTCAGCACGCCGTCGTGGACGATCAGGTCGTACCGGCCGGCGGGTACCGGCTGGTTGGGCGATTGACGGGTCAGCTCCAGGCCGGGCAGCATCGACAGGGCGCGTTCGAGAAAGAGGTTGCCGGGCGTGATCAGGAGCACCTGCCGGTCGGCGGCAGAGCTGCGGACGGCCCAGGCCGTGTCGTCCAGGGGGAGGACGTCACCGGCGCCCAACTGCGCCTCCAGGAGCGTCAGGGCGTAGGGCAGGTCGTCGAGGACGATGCCGGCGTCGCCCTGGGCCGGGATGTCCAGCGTGCGCACGTCGAAGGGCGTGCCGTCGGCGCGGAAAGTGACCTGGGCCTGCGCGGGTGCAGCGCCGAAGTTCGCGACGCGGAGGAAGGCTTGCGGTCCGGCGCTGCCCTCTCGAATGGCCAGGGCGAGGATGCCCAGGTTGTCCTGCTGCTCGCCTATCTGGATGAAGTGGACGTTTCCGGGCAGGGGGGGGAGCGCGTGTGCGAGCGCGCCGTCGGAAATGATCACCGTGCGGGTGTCTGCCGCGCCTGCCAGCGCGCCGGCGGCGAGAGCAGCGGCGGCGTCCCAGTCGGCGGGACCGTAGGAGGGGGTGGCGGCATCGAGCGCGCGACGCAAAGCGGCGCGGTCGGTTCCCCCGGCGGCGAGCACGACCGGCTGCGGGCCGACGGCGATCAGCGTTGCCGCGTTCCCGGCGTCCAGATCGTCCACGATTGCCCGGGCCGCCTCGCGGGCGGCCTCGAAGCGGGTGGGGGGGAGGTCGGTGGCCTGCATACTGGCGGACGCATCCAGCAGGATGACCACATTCCCCGTGACCACCGTTTGAGTGGGGACGAAGGGGCGGGCGAGGGCCACGGTGAGCAGCGCGAGGATGAGCAGTTGGAGCAACATCAGCAGGTTGCGGCGCAGGCGTTGCCAGGGCGCGTTGGCCTCTCGGTCGCGCAGCAGGCGCTGCCACAGAAACGTGCTGGAGACCAGCACGTCCCGCCGGCGCAGTTTGAGCATGTAGAGGATGAGAATCGGGATGCTCAACCCAGCGATAAAGAGGAACGTCGGTGTTAGAAAACCCATAAGTAATTAAAAATGATCAAAATTTATCATTTCAACAAACCGATTCGTCTCATTTCTGTGAGCGTCACGTACTCTACGGGGGTGGAGGTGGGGATGGGCAGGTAGTGGACGTTGCGGTTGCGGCAGTCGCGGCGGATGTCTTCTTGCCAGGCGGCGAGGCGGCGCTGGTAGAGACTGCGCACGCTGCCGTCGATGGTCACTTCTTGGGTGGTGCCCGTTTCCACGTCGACCAGGCGCAGGTCACCGCCGAGGGGCGGGTCGATCTCGTCAGGGGCGAGCAGGTGGAGGATGGCCAGTTCGTGGCCGCGAGCGGCCAGGGCGGCCGCGCCCTTGAGGTAGCCGTTGGGGGAGAAGAGGTCGGTGATGAGGACGACCAATCCCGCGCGTCCACCGGCGATGGCATAGGTGTGGAGGGCGGCGTTGAGGTCGGTGGTGCCAGACGCGGGCAGGCGGCCGAGCCATTCCAGCAGGCGCGCGGTATGGCCGCGCCCGCGCAGGGGGCCGAGCGCGGCTTGGGTGGCGGAGAGGCAGGTCACCGAGAGCCGGTCACCGGTGCCCAGCGCGACGTGGCCCAGCGCGGCGGCCAGGCGGCGGGCGTAGTGCCACTTGTTCTCATCGTTCGCTCCCCAGTCCATCGAGGCGCTGCCATCGAGCAGCAGGTGGACGGCCAGGTCCTCTTCCTCCTCGAACAGCTTGACGAAGGGGCGTTCGAGGCGGGCGTAGATATTCCAATCGACCCGCCGCAGGTCATCTCCCTTCGCGTAGTCACGATAGTCGGCGAATTCCACCGACGTGCCGCGCTTGGTCGAGCGGCGCTCTCCGGCCATCTGCCCGGCACGGACACGGCGCGCGACGAGGGAGAGGCGCTCCAGGCGTGCGAGGAACTTGGTATCGATCAAGGATGTCATGGGTTCGACTATTCCGAAAATAGCCCTGGCTAATGTAAGGCGGGTTTCAAACTCGCCGACCCTCGTTTAACAATGCCTTGCAGGGGCTCCGCCCCTGCACCCCGCCGGCGGGAAGGCTGAGCAGTTACGAAAAAAGTTATTTCTCAGGTATCGCCTCGATGACGGCCTTTACGACGTCGTCGGGTGCGATGCCCTCGGCTTGGGCCTCGAAGTTGAGCAGGACGCGGTGGCGCAGCGCCGCCGGGGCGATCTGCCGCAGGTCCTCCAGCGCGACGTTGTACCGCCCGGCCAGGAGGGCGGTCACTTTGCCGCCGAGGATGAGCGCCTGGGCGGCGCGCGGGCTGGCGCCGTAGCGGACGTACTGCCGCACGGCCTCGGGGGCATCCTCGCTCTGGGGGTGGGTAGCGAATACGAGACGCACAGCGTAGTCGGTGACCGGCGAGGCGGCGGGCACGTCTCGCACCAGCGCCGCCATCGCGGTGACCGTGTCTCTGTCGGCGACGACGCCGGCTGCCGGGGCCGCACTGCCCGTCGTGCGGTTCAATATCTCCACCAGTTCCGCCGAAGATGGGAACGTCACGTTGACTTTGAAGAGGAAGCGGTCCAGTTGCGCCTCAGGCAGCGGGTAGGTGCCTTCCATCTCGATGGGGTTCTGTGTCGCCAGGACCATGAAGGGGGGCGGGAGGGGGTAGGATTGGTTGGCGACGGTGACCGTGCGCTCCTGCATCGCTTCCAGCAGCGCCGACTGGGTTTTGGGTGTGGCACGGTTGATCTCGTCGGCCAGGAGCAGGTGGGTGAAGACCGGGCCGGGTTGGAAGCGGAACGTGCGCCGCCCGTCCTCGCTCTCTTCCAGGATGTCCGTGCCCACGATGTCTGCGGGCATCAGGTCGGGCGTGAACTGGATGCGGGCGAAGGTCAGGTCGAGGGCCTGGGCCAGGGTGCGTACCAGCATCGTCTTGCCCAGGCCGGGGACGCCCTCCAGGAGGACGTGGCCTTCGCCCAGGAGAGCCACGAGCACGTGGCGTACGACGCCCTGCTGCCCAACGATGACCTTGCCGACCTCGGCCTCGATGCGGGCGGCGGTCTCACGGAACTGTTCGGGGGAGATGTCTGGCATACGTCAACTCCTTTGTGCTGTCATTGCGAGCCGCCCCTTCGACTGCGCTCAGGGCATGCTCCGGCGGCGAAGCAATCTCCACGGCCGGTCTTGGAGATTGCCCCCGATTCCTCGGGGACAGGCTTCGGGCGCTACGGCCGCTGCGCTTCCTGCGCGCCCTCGCAATGACCCCATCTGATGGTTATTACGTGTCTTCTCGAAAAGTGGGGGTGGGGGTTTTGCGGGCGGCTTCGCCGCCCGCAAAACCCCCATCTTCTCCCCGCTCTATTGAGAAGTTACGTTATTGCAATTCTTCCAGTGTCTCGAGCTCTGCGAGCATCGCATACAGCGCATCGAAGCCGCCCTGCCAGAAGTCGTCCGAGGCGATGTCGAATCCGGCCTCGCGGGTGATGTGCGTGGGGCTGGCCGAGCCGCCGTAGGTCAGCACCTTCAGGAAGCGCGGCACGAAAGACGGGCCTTCTTCCTTGTACTGCTGGTAGAGCGCCAGGACCATCAGGTGGCCGAAACTGTAGGCGTAGCAGTAGAAGGGGGTGTGGTAGATGTGGGGGATGGCCAGCCACTCCCAGCGGAAATCGTCCGAGAGGTCGACCGCGTCGCCGAACTGCTCGCGCAGGTTGTCCAGGTAGACGGCGCAGAGTTCGTCGGCGGTGGCTCCTGCGACGGCGCGGCGATGGGCTTCGACTTCGTACAGGACGAAGTAGGCCTGCCGGGCGATGGTAGCGTAGGCGCCGTCGAGGATGGCGACCAGCAGGTCGCGGCGAACGCCCGGATCGGCCTCGGCTTGCAGCCAGCGGTCGGCGAGCATCATTTCGGAGAAGACCGACGCCGTCTCGGCCAGAGGCAGCGTCGAATGGAACGTGAAAATGGAGTGATCTTCGGCCATCATCGCGTGGACGGCGTGGCCCATCTCGTGGGCCAGGGTGAGCACGTCGTCCGTCTGGCCGGTGTAGTTCGTCAACACCCAGGGAGTCAGCCCAGGGATGGCGCTGGCGCAAAACGCGCCGCTGCGCTTTCCGGCGCGGATTTCGGAATCCAGGTGCTGTTCGGCGAAGACGCGCCGGGCGTGGTCGGCCAGGGTGGGAGAGAACTGCTGGAAGTTGTCGAGCACCATGTCGGCGGCCTGGGCGAAGGGGAAGGTTTTCTTCGCCGCTCTGATCGGCGCGTAGACGTCGTAGCGGCGCAGGCGTTCCATTCCCAGCCGCCCGGCCTTCCAGCCGAAATAGCGGTGGAAGAGCGGCATGTTGCGACGGCAGACGGCCAGCAGCGTCTCCACGACCGGGTCGGGGATGTCGTTGGTCAGGTTGCGCACGGAGATGGGCGAGGGGAAGCCGCGCATGGTCACGTTTTCGGTGCGCCAGTCGCGCACCAGGTGGGTGTAGATCTGTGCCAGCACGTTGGTCTGCTCCTGGTAAGTGCGCAGGAGTTCCTGGTAAGACGCAGCGCGCAGTTCGGGGGTGGGGTGGCGCGCGAAGGTGGCCAGCTCGCCGCGCGTCATCTCTTTGACCTCGCCATCCACTTCCAGTTTGTAGGTGAAGCGGTTGGTGATCATACTGTAGAGCGTGATCAGGGCGTTCGGCCCGTTGACGTCCTTCAAGTTGATGACTTTTTCCTCGGCTTCGGAGAGGGTGTAGGGCTTGAAGCGGCGCAGCGATTCGAGGTAGTAGACGTCGTCACCGCTGGCGGCGGCCAGCCGCTGCGCGTTCTCGTCGTCGAGCCCCTTCCACCACAGAGAGAAGAAGAGCATGCGGTTCTGGACGTCAGTGCCGATCTGCTCGGCGCGCCCCTGGAAGCTCAGCGCGGCCTGGGATTGGGTGTCTTCCGAAAACCACAGGCTGCCATAGAAACCGAGCAGTCGGACCTTGGTGTAGATCGACGCGCTGAGTTGGAGGAGTTCCAGGAACGCCTCCGTGCCGATGTCGGGCGAGAGGGTCTCGCGGCTGGCCTCGAAGCGGGCAACCTGTTCCTCCAGCTCGGCCAGGAAGTGCTCGAATGTGGGCCCTTCGGCGGCCGGCAGGATCCCTGCGCGGGTCCAGCAGGTTTGTTCGAAGTGATATTCTTGCATTTGGTTCTCCTTGTTGTAGGGTTAAAATTAACCACAAAGAGCACAAAGGGCACAAAGAAAGTTGTTCGATGCTTTAGCCTGTGTGTTCTTGGTGGTCGATCAAGGTGTCCAGGTGTTCCAAGACTGCCGCCAACGATGGAAAGACCCAGTTGGCTGCGCCGAATGCGTCCGGCGGGAGACGCGGGTTGGGCACGGCGACGCAGGCCATCCCGGCAGCGCGGGCGGAAGCGATGCCTAGCGGCGCGTCCTCCAGCACCAGGCACGCGGCGGGCGGCACATCCAGGCGCTGCGCCGCCAGCAAGTAGACGTCGGGGGCGGGTTTGCCGTTGGCCACCTCGTCGCCGGTGGCGAGGGCCTGGAAGCGGTCCGCGACTCCCAACGTCTCCAATGCCAGAGTGATGTACCCACGGTGGCCCGAAGTGGCGACCGCAAGCGGCACGCCGCGGGCCGCCAGTTCGTCCAGCAAGGGATAGAGTCCGTCGCAGGCGCGGAGCTGGGCCGGCACGGCGTCCAGGAAGACGCGTTCCCGTTCAGCCATCGCTTCCTCCGGGCTGAGGGGCAGGTCGAAGTGCCGGCAGAGGAAGCGGGACGTGTCGATCACGCGCAGTCCCAGCACGGCTTCCAGAATCTGGCCGTTCAGGCGGTGGCCGTAGGGGGTGAGCACCTGATTCCAGGCCCACTCGGCCAACGGCTCGCTGTCGGCCATCAGGCCATCGAAGTCGAACAAAACCGCACGGATCATTCTGGCTCCAATGAGGTGAAGTAATCGCGCACGTACTGTTTCATGCCCAGGGGGATGTAGCTCCCTTCGAGTGCGGCCTGCGCCTCGGCGGCGTACTCGGCGTAGACGTCCTGGTAGGGGGTGGAGGCGGTCCCGCCGATGGGGACGGGGAGCGGGGTGTCGTCGCCGGGCAGGCCGTCGTCGTTGCCCGCGCCGCCCACGTCGACGGCGACGCCCTCGTCTTTGATGCGTTCGGGCACGTAGATTTCGTCGTAGGGCGCGCCGCTGCCGGCGTCCTCGTTGTGACCGGATTCGCCGGGTCCGCTGCCGGATTGCTGCCCGCCGCCGGGCTGGCCGGCGGTCTGGCCGCTGCCGCTCTGCTGCCCGCCTGCGCTGCCTGGATTGGGGGATTGCCCCCCGCCGGCGGCGGCAATTTCCTCGCGCCCTTCCTGGAGCGCGGCGAGGGTATCTTCGATGGCCTCCTGCTGCTCGACCAGCTCGCCCGCCGCGCCCATCTGCGCGGCAGCCTGGGCGATGGCCTCCCGGGCGGCGGCGATGTCGCCGTCCCGGATGGCCTGGGCGGCCTGGGAGAGCTGCTCGGCCAGGTCGGGATTGCTCTCGGCGACGGCCTGGGCGGCCTGGGCCAGTTCGTCGGCCAGTTCCAGCATCTCCTCGGGGGTCAGTGCCTCGCCTTGATCACCGGCGAACGCTGCCAGCTCCTGGGCGGCGGTCTGGTAGTCACCGCCGGCCAGCGCCTCGGCGAGCGCTTCGGTCAGGTCCGAATCGGCCAGGCTCTCGGCGGCCTGTTCGAGTCCGGCAGCCAGTTCCGCTGCGGCGGGGTCCTGGAGCGCGCTCAGGGTCTGCTCGGCCTCGGAGAGGGCGGCGATGGCGTCTTCGGGGTCGGCGCGGCCCTCTTCCAGTGCCTGGATGGCTTCTTCGAGGGCCTGGAGGAGCGCCGCGCGTTCCTCTTCCGTCAGCGCCTCGGTCGCGGCGATCTCTTCTTGGGCGGCTTCCAGCGCTTCGATTTGCTCTTCGACGGCTGCCTGGACGGCTTGCTGTTGGCGCAGGATGGCGTCTTGGGGGTTGGGGAGGAGCAGTGTCGCTGCCAGCGCGGCGGCGAGGGCGGCGGATGCGAGCAGGGCGCGGTGCGGGAGGCGGAGCGGGAGGGCGGTGCGCACGTCGATCCGGGCGGCGGCCGAGAGGGTGTCGGCGTGTTGGGCGCGGGCCATCGCGGGCGGCGCGATCAGGCGGCCCGTTTCGATTTCCAGGGCCGTCGTCAGGCGCTCGGCCAGGACCAGGCTGCGGTCGAGGGTGCGCGCCAGGCGGTGGCGCGAGCGTGGGCGCAGCCAGGCGGCCAGCAGGCCCAGTCCCGTGCCCACGGCGGCGAGCGATAGCGACGCCGCCGATAATGGGGCGGGCAACAGCAGCGGCTGCAAACGAGCTGCCAGGGCCAGCGTCAACGCCAGCGTCAGCCCCGCCGCCAGGCCCCAGGCAGACCACGCCAGGCTCTGAACCAGACGCAGCCAGACACCCCAGCGGCGTAAATAGGCCCTTAAGCTTTGGTCAACCATAGTTTTCACTCTGCGAATTGCGAATTGCGA
>JAFGOJ010000332.1 GCA_016926575.1 Anaerolineae bacterium
CCTGCGGGAGGGTGGGCATTTTCTGCCCTTTGTGGTGACCCGCAGGGCCGTGGCGACTATTCCGAAAATAGCTGACGTTCTTGCTCCCGCCGGGTCCGTGACCCGGCGGTGGCGCGGGTCGTGGACCCGCGCCGAGCGGGCGTCACGCTGGAAGCGTGACCTACACATTCTCCTTAATCTTTTTCTTGGTGCCCTTTGTGCTCTTTGTGGTTGATGGCTTTTTCAGTAAAGTCATTTATCGGTCCAAGGGTGGCAAGAAGTGCGCGAAGACCTGGTTGCCCAGCAGCCGCCCCTGGGCAGTGAGGCGGGCGGCGCGCCCATCCCAGCTCAACAAGCCGCGCCGCGAGAGCTGACCCAGCGCCTTCGCGCAGACCGCCTCCAGGGAGGCGCCGAACCGGGCGCGGAAGCGGGCGTCGCTGACGCCCTCGGCCAGGCGCAGTCCCATCATCATCGTCTCGCCCATCTCCAGCGGGCGCGGGATGTGCTCGGTTTCCGCCACGGGCGATGCCCCGGTTGCGATGCGGTCGATGTACGTTTGCGGGTGGTCGACGTTGACCCAGCGCTCCCCGCCGAACCACGACGCAGCCCCGGCTCCGAAGCCCAGGTAGGGCGCGTTGCGCCAGTAGACCAGATTGTGGCGACAGACGAACGGGCTGACCGTTTCGCTGAGGATGTCTGGTGGAATCTGCCAGCCGCGGTCCGCGAGGCGTTGGTCGGAGCGGGCCCAATTCGAGATCTCGTAGTGGAAGTAGCCAGCCTCGGCCAGGAGTGCTTCGGCCAGCTCGACCATGTCGGCGGCGAGGTCGTCGTCGGGTGGGGGGAGCGTGCCGCGGGCGATGCGCCCGGCCAGAGGCGTGCCCGTCTCGACGGTGAGCGCGTAGAGCGACAGGTGCTGTGGGGCAAGCGCCAGCGCGGCACGCAGCGTCTCTTCCCAGCGCTGGAGCGCCTGCCGCGGCAGGCCATAGATGAGGTCGAGGCTGAGGTTGTCGAATCCGGCTGCGCAGGCGGCGGAGACGGCTTCGACCGCCTGCGCCCAGGTGTGGATGCGGCCCAGCATTTGCAATTCACCGGCGTGGGCGGATTGGACGCCCAGGCTGAGGCGGTTCACGCCCAGGTCGCGCAGGTGGGCGAGGTAGGGTGGGGCGAGCGTGCCGGGGTTCGCCTCCAGGGTGACCTCGGCGTCGTCGGCGAGGCGGAAGGCCGCGCGCAGCGCGTCGAGCAGCTGCTCCAGGTCGGCGGGGGGGACGAGTGAGGGGGTGCCCCCGCCGATGTAGAGCGTGGGCACGCGCAGGCGGCCCCAGCGTGCCCCGGCGGCCTCGATCTCCCGGCACACGGCAGCGACGTAGGCCGGGATCAGATGCTCCAGCCCGGCGGTGGTGGCGAAGTCGCAGTAGGCGCAGCGCGCGCGGCAGAAGGGGACGTGGACGTAGACGGCGGTGGGATGGTTCGGCGCGACCAGAGGCCGCGCCGAACCGAAACGGTCGTGCTGTGTCAGTTGCAAACCACGTTCTCCAACACGGGGGGTTGGGTCACGGTGCCGTTCTTGTCGACGGCCATACGCACCTGCCACGTGCACCAGCAGGTGCCGTCGGGGCCAGAGACCATGGCCATGAAATTGGCCTGGTAGCTCACCCCCGCCGCGCCGCTGTTGGTGATCTGCGCGGCGGAAATCTGTTTGCCGCCGACGGGCGGCCAACCGGGGCTGTCGAGCCAGCGGATGTTCGCGCCGCTGTGTGACTTGATGCCGTTGACGGGTTGCGTGTAGTTGTCGAGCGTGCGGGCCGAACCGGAGTAGGGGTATTCCTGCCCGGTGCTGGGGTCGGCCTTGTGATCGGTGACAGGTTCCCACACGCCGGTCTTGGGGTTGGGCGAGGCGTAGGTGGCGGTGCGGCGGGCGGTCTGGCTCTCCACGCACAGGCTGGGGTCGCCTGTGACGGTGGCTTGCACTTCGAAGGCGAAGGAGAGGTTCTGGGCGGCGCTGCCGATGGTGTTGATCGGGCCCAGAGTGTTGTTGGAGAAGCCGAGGCCGGTCATGTTGAAGTTGGACGTGCCGCTGGAGGCGATGCGCATCGACGTGCAGCCGCAGGAGACGGTTTCGACGTCGGTCCCTGTGGCCGTGTCGACATTGCGGTAGGCGCTGCTGGTGTGTCCGCTGTTGTCGGTGACCTCGAGGGAGACAGTGTACTCGCGGCTCTCTGTGTAGACGTGGGTGGCGGTGATGCCCTCGCCGGTCGTTCCATCGCCGAAGTCCCAGACGTAGCTGACGATCGTGCCGTCGTCAACCGAGCCATACGCCTCGAAATCGACGGTATGCAGGTCGGTTGGGTTTGGGAAAACTACCGTGATCTTGGGGACGGGGGCCTGCCCTACGGTGACCTGGGTTTCGGCGGCACCCTCGCGCCCCCACTGGTCGTATGCCAGCACGCGCACCCAATAGTCACCAGGAGGGGCGATGGTGGTGTCCCAGAAGATACCCCACACGCCACCGACGACGAAGGGGAAGAGCTCCGGTTCGCCCAGGATGGGCATCCAGCCGAGGCCGTCGGGGGAGTACTGAAAGTGGACGTGCTCGACGGTGCTACTGGCGAGGGTGTCGTAGACGAGCAGCAGGGTCGTGCCGGAGACCTCGCCCGTTTCTTCGTGCTCGGGGATGATCAGGGCCGGGGCAGGCGGGGTGGTGACGTGGGCCGCTTCGGTGTAGGAGTCGCTGCCGGTGACGCTGGAAGCGGTCAGCTGCACGGCGTAGACCCCCGGTTCGGCGTAGGCGTGTTCGGGATGCTCTTCGGTTGACGTGGTGTCGTCCCCAAAGTCCCACAGGTAGGTCAAGGGGCCGGCGCCCTCGGTCGTGTTCGTGAAGACGACGGAATCGCCCGGCAGCACGGGGCTGTTGGATTCGAACCCGGCGACGACCGTCTGGGCGACGTAGTTGCGGGTGGTCAGCGGCAGGTAGACCGGGATGGGCGGCGTACTGACGAGGATGTTCATGTACGTCACCGGTACGTCCTCCTGGTAGGCCTCGACGGTGATGGTGAACGTGTGGCCCGGAGCTACGTCGGGGGGCACGGTGAAGTCGGTCGTCACGTCGTGGGGCAGCGCGCCGGGCGGGATCGTCTCGGGCGTCGTGGTGACGGTCCACCCTGTGGGAGCTATTGTCGTCAGCGTGACCGGGAGCGTGCTCGTCATTCCTTCATTCGCATCCAGAGTGTAGACGAGGGAATCCGTCGCCGCGGGAGCGACGGTGCGGCGGACGTTGTTGAGCATACCCAGGTTGACGGCATCGTTGTACCGTCTGCGGTCCATATTGCGCGCCTCGCCGAAGTAGCAGTGGGGGGCGTCTCCGGCCGGTTTGGGAACGCAGAACGTCGCAGTTTGGCCGGGATCGATGGAGACGGTATTGGTGTGGCGCGCGGCCAGGTTGAAGTTGGCGGATTGGCGCACGCGCACCTCGAAGGAAAACATAACGGGGGTCTGGCACGTATTTTTGATCTGGAAACAGACGCGGTCGCCATCCTCGTAGAACTCACGCACGGTCTGCAGGCAATTAGCTAGAAGAGGGGCCGCGGTGACGGCGCGAGCTGGAACGTTGGGGGATAGATACGCCGTACTTGGGAGCAATAGGCTGATGATGACTGCAATAACGATCATCCTTGCTTTCATGGGTTTCCTCCTTGGAAAGGGAACATCTGTAATGGATGTTGTCTTGACGCTATACGGCAGGTTTCGTGTTCAGAATGCACCTCCTTGGTTGCTATTCCGAAAATAGACCGTCTCGATGTAGGGCGGGTTTCTTACCCGCCGACCCTCGGTTACCATGACTTTGCAGGGGCGGAGCCCCTGCACCCCGCCGGGGGAACCTGCGGTTCCCCCGGACCCCTTCCGCAAATGGGTTCCGGTCAACGGGGCGACGCATGCGTCGC
>JAFGOJ010000333.1 GCA_016926575.1 Anaerolineae bacterium
CAGACAGGGCCATTGCGAGGGCACGTAGTGCCCGAAGCCTGCCCCCGAGAAATCGGGGGCAATCCCCAAAACGCGATGAGGAGATTGCTTCGCGGCCCCTTCGACTTCGCTCATTGCAAGCTCTTCGGCCCGCTCGCAATGACCAGAGTGAGCAGTTACCTTTTTTACGGGATTTCCCCACACGAATTACGTAGAATCACGGATAGGCAAACGCACCTCGATCGTCTATTCTTAAGGTGCGCCTCTGTAGGTCACGCTTCCAGCGTGACGCCCGCTCGGCGTGGGTCCGCGACCCGCGCCGCCGCCGGGTCACGGACCCGGCGGGAGCACATTGTCGGTGGTAGGCGCGCGATTGAATCGCGCGCCTCTATTTTCGGAATAGTACCCATCAGAAGGCAGAAATGAAACCCATTTCCGTGCTTATGGTCGATGACAATCCAACCTTCTTGAACATCGCGGCGCGCTTCCTGGCCGGACACCAGGACATCGTGGTGATAGACACCCTCAACGAGGGGGCGCGCGTGCTGCAACGCGCCCAGGAACGCAGCCCCGACGTCGTGCTGGTCGACCTGTCGATGCCCGATGTGCCCGGCCTGACCGTGATCGCCCAACTGCGGCACGCTCTGCCCGGCGTCGGCATCATCGCTCTGACGCTGCTGGGTGCCGACAGCTACCGGCAAGCGGCTATGAACGCGGGCGCAGACGCCTTCATCCCCAAATCGGCACTGTGCGCCGAGCTCGTGCCGGCAATCCGCGCCGTGCACACCTACGACCACGCACTCCCCAGCCCACCGGCCAACGTGCCGCGCGACCCTTACCCAATGGTGCCGCGATGAGTCAGGCCAAGGGAAAACGCATCCTCGTCGTCGAGGACGAGCTGTCCATCGCCCTGTCGCTGCGCCGCGCGCTGGAGCACCCCCTGGGCGGGGGGCACCACGTCGAAATCAGTGCCTCCGCCGATACGGCTCTGACCCGGCTGAAACGCGAAACGTTCGATTTGATCGTGACCGACCTCAAAATGCCCGGCATGAGCGGCCTGGACCTGCTCAAACAGGTGCACCAGATCGCCCCCAACGCGCGCACGATGTTGATCACCGCCTTCGGCTCCGATAGCGTCGAGCAACAAGCCCAACTGCTGGCCTCCGCCTACCTGGCCAAACCGTTCAATCTGGCGGATTTCATCGTCACGGTGAAAGAGCTGTTGGAAAACGAGCCACCCAAGCGGCTGTTGATGCTACACGGCGAAAATCTCGATACCCTCTCCACCTTGCTCGAGCGACTGCACGCAGAGACCGGCAGCAACCTGGTGCTGTTGGGGGACTTCGCCGGGCACACCATCGCCAGAGCCGGCGCGGAAGACTGTATCGACCCCGCGGTGCTGGTCGAAATACTGCGCAGCAATGCCTGGGCCGCCCAGCGCATTCTGAGCCAGGGTACAGCGTTCGACCTGCACTTCCGCAGCGAAGACAACGGCGACGTCTACGTCAAAATGGCCCACCAGGACGTGCAACTCGCAGTGGTGTTTGCCACATCGAACGGAGATCGCAACACGAGCGGCATCTGGGTCGCTTTGAGGCACGCCGTCGATGCCCTGCAGGGCGTGTCCATCAACACCGTCACCGGCACCTATACGGACAACGTCGAGAAAACCCTGGCAACGGCCCTGGAAACCATGTTGGCGCAGTCATAACCAACTCACGAGGCGTGAGGGAATCCTATGGAAATCCAACCAACAACGAGAGAAGAACGCATTTCGGGCGAGCAACATCTGGTCGCCTTCCGGCTCGACCGCCAGGTGTACGCCCTGCCCATCGATCCGGTCGAGCGCATCATCCCTATGGTGACCATCACGGCGCTGCCGCAGGTCAACAACTCGGTGGCGGGGGTGATCAACGTGCGTGGGCAGGCCATCCCGGTGGTCGACCTGCGCCGCCACCTGGGTGTGCACGACGCACCGATCCAACAGTACACCCCCATCCTGCTGGTATGGGTCGGCCAGCTCCTGGTCGGGCTGATCGTCGACGAGGTCATCGACATGCTCAACCTGCCCGCGCAGCACATCGCCCGGCCGGCAGAGATGATGCCGGATGGGCTGGAGATCACGCCGATCCTCCAGGGCCTGGCCTACACCGACAGAGGCACGGTGCTGGTGCTCGACATTGCGCACCTCTTCACGCCCGGCCAGGCCAGGAAGCTGGCCCAGGCGCTCGAAGCGCTGCCGGAGATGGACGCCGACGGCACGGAGGAGCAGGCGGAGGAGCAAGTAGAGGAGCAGACGGAGGAACCGGCCGACCCCGCCCCCCCGCCTGACGCGCCCGAAGACGACGTCGAGGTCGAGGTCGAAGCGTGAACCAGCGCGACGCCCACGCCGGCCTGTCTCTGGGCTACGGTGACTACCTGCGCTTTTCTAAGCTGCTGCAGGAACGCTTCGGGCTGCGCTTCTCGGAAAAGCGGCGCGACGAGATGGAGCACGGCATCAAACAGGCGTTCGCCGCGTCGACATGCGCCGACATGGACGAGTATTACGCCATACTGGTGGACGAGGGGCGCAACGAACCCCACCTGGAGCAACTGGTCAACGCCCTCACCATATCGGAGACGCACTTCTTCCGCAACGAGGCCCAGTTCGACGCGCTCTACAACCACATCCTTCCCGAGATCATCGCGCGGCGGCAGCCCATCCGCACGATGCGCGTGTGGAGCGCCGGCTGCGCCAGCGGCGAAGAGCCCTACTCCATCGCCATCGCCCTGCGTGAGCTGATCCCCGACGTGAGCAACTGGTCGCTCACCATTCTGGCCACCGACATCAACTCGCAGGCGCTGTCCCGCGCGCGCAAGGCGCTCTACGGTGACTGGGCCTTCCGCGAGGAACGCGCCAAGCAGAAGCGCCCGCGCTATTTCCGCCAGGTCGGCAATCGGTACCAGCTCGCCCCCGAGGTTCAGAGTATGGTCACCTTCACCACGCTCAATCTGGCCAGCGACCCCTTCCCCGCCTACCAGACCAACACGATGTATATGGACCTGATCTTGTGCCGCAACGTGACCATCTACTTCGACCAGGCCACGACGGAGCACGTAACCGATCAGTTCTACGACGCACTGGTCGACGGCGGGTGGCTGGTCATCGGCCACTCCGAGCACTCGATCGTCACCTACCGTCGCTTCCAGGTGCGGAATTTCCCCAACGCCATCTTCTACCAGCGCACGGGCCAGCCCACCGCGCTGCCCACCGATTGGGATTGGCTGGCAGGACCGAGCGAGGCGGCCGCGCCGCAAAAAGCGGCAGCCGCGCCGCAAAAAGCAACCGCCGCGCCCCTTCCGGCCCGCCCATCGCCGCCCCCCAAACCCGCGCCGGCGAATACCATTCAGACCGGGCCGCTGCTCTCCCCCATTCCCGCCGGCGATCTGTCGAATGTCGCCGGCGCCATCGAGCAGGCACGCGAGTTCATGGACTACGGGCGGATGGAGCAGGCGCGCGACTTGCTTCTGGAAGTATTGAAGAAGAAGGCACAGCACGCGCCCGCGTGCGCACTGCTGGGGCAGGTCTACGCCAACCTCGGCCGGTGGGAAGAGGCCGAGCACTGGTGCCGCCAGGCCATCCAATCCAATAAATTGGCCCTGGACGCGTATTACACCCTCTCCCTGGTGCTCCAGCACCAGGGGCACCTGCCGCAGGCAATCGAGGCGATGAAGAAGGTGGTCTACATCGACCGCAAGCACGCGGCGGGGCACTTCGGATTGGCCGATCTCTACTACAACAATGGGCAACTGCCGCAGGCTCTCAAGGCGCTGGATAATGCGATGCGAATTATCGAAGGGCAGCCCACCGACGAGTTGATCCCCGGGTCGAACGTCACGGTAGGCTGTATGAAGGAGGCCATCGTGCGCCAGCAACAACGCTGGAGCGCAGAGGTGGCGTGAGGCAGGAGGCAAGATGCAGGGTAAGGGTGGCAAGGTGACGGACGGAGGACATTCCGATGCGCAGGAGTTGCACCATCGCCTGACCGAGTTTTCTGTGGAGCACGCGGTGGAGGCGATTTATTGGATGGACGCCGACGCCCGGTTGGTCTACGTCAACGAGACCGCGTGCCGGATGCTGGGGTACGTGCGGGAGGAGTTGCTCTCGATGACGGCACACGACGTCGCGCACAACTTCCCGCCCGAGCGCTGGGTGCGGCATTGGGAGAAGGTCAAGGCACGCGGATCGATCACGGCCGAGACCTATCACCGCGCCAGTGACGGGCGGCTCATCCCCGTCGAGGTGACGATCAGTTACGTCCAGGTCGAAGGGCAGGAGTACGATTTCGCCTTCGCCCGCGACCTGACCAAGCAACGGCAGGCGGAAGAGGCGCTGAAGGAGAGCAAGGAGCAATTCCGCTCGCTCTACAACAACGCCACCATCGGCCTGTACCGCACCACACCGGCAGGGCAGATTCTGATGATCAACCCCACCGGCCTGCGCATGCTGGGTTTCGACACGTTCGAAGAACTCGCGCAACGGAATTTGGAGGAGGCCGGCTTCGAAGAGCAAGACGCGCGCAGACAATTCCGCGAAAGGCTGGAGCGCGAAGGCACCATCGAACAGGAAAGCGTGTGGATCAAAAAGGACGGGACGCCGATCTACGTCCGTGAAAGTTCAACCCTCTCGCAGGACGACAACGGAGATATCCTCTACTACGACGGCAGTTTCGAAGACATCACCGAGCGCAAGCAAGCCGAGGCCGAGCGCGCGCGCTTGCAGCAGGAGGTCATCGAGGCCCAGCAGCGCGCCCTGGAGGAGCTCTCTACCCCCGTCATCCCGATCATGGATCGCATCCTGGTCATGCCCCTGATCGGCAGCATCGACTCGCTGCGCGCCAGAGACATCACCCGCGCCCTGTTGGTGGGCATCCGCGAGCACCGCGCCAGGGTCGTGATCCTCGACGTCACCGGCGTACCCATCGTCGACAGCGGCGTGGCGAACCACCTCAACAAGACCATCCAGGCCGCGCGGCTCAAGGGCGCACGCACTATCGTCACCGGCATCTCCGACGCCGTCGCCGAAACCATCGTCGACCTGGGCATCGACTGGAGCACCATCGAAACCCTCAGCGATTTACAAACCGGCCTGCTCGCCGCACTCGGCGGGATGGGCATCAAACTCACTCGTTAGACTAAAGGAGAGCGTTAAATGGCAACACAGGACGATCTAATGAGACGCATCGATGAGCTAGAAAAGGCGCTTGGAGAGAGTGAACGGCGCTACCAGTCCTTCGTCGAAAACCACCCCTACGGCATCCACGAGAACGCTCCCGACGGCACGATCACCTACGTCAACCAAGCCTACTGCAACATTTTCGAGTTCGATAGCCCTGATCAAGTCGTCGGGACGAAAATCTGGGACCTGATGCCGACAGAGGAGGCAAAAGAATGGCTGCGCCAACACTTGTCCCATCTGGTAAACGACCAACCCGAGCCCGCGACCGATGTAAACCCCGGCGCAACCGTTAAGGGCAAACCTATCGTCGTGAGAATCGATTGGGATTACCTGCGGGACGCGGATGGCAATATCACCGGCTTCATCAACGTCACCGCAGATGTCACCACCCAGAAGCGGGCGGAGGCGTTCCTGCAAGAGCAGAGTAAAACCCTGGGAGACCTGGCGAAAAGCGAGGTCGTTTCCAGCGGCGAGTTGAAACCTGCCTTGGGGGAAGTGACGGAAGCCTCTGCACGCACGTTGAATGTCCAGCGCTCCAGCGTGTGGTTGTACGACGAGCAGCAGACCAAAATCACGTGCGCCGATCTGTACGAAGCGGGCAAGGGTCATTCGGAAGGCATCGAGCTGATCGCAGCAGATTATCCGGGCTACTTCGCAGCATTGAAAGACAAACGCATCATCACCGCTAACGACGCGCACACGCATCCGTCCACCAAGGAATTTTCAGAAAGCTACCTCTCGCCGCTCGGCATTTCGTCGATGCTAGACGCCCCCATTTGGCAAGCGGGGAAGATGGTGGGCGTCGTGTGCAACGAGCACGTGGGACCGGCGCGGAAGTGGACGTTGGAAGAGCAAGGGTTCGCCACATCTATCGCAGACTTCGTATCCTCGGCGATCAGCGCGCAGCAGCGCAGACAAGAGGCTGCCGAACGCGCGCGCTTGCAGCAGGAGGTCATCGAAGCCCAGCAACGCACCCTGGAGGAGCTCTCTACCCCCGTCATCCCGATCATGGATCGCATCCTGGTTATGCCCCTGATCGGCAGCATCGACTCGCTGCGCGCCAAGGACATCACCCGCGCCCTGCTGCGCGGCATCCGCGAACAGCGCGCCAAGGTGGTGATCCTCGACGTCACCGGCGTGCCCATCGTCGACAGCGGCGTGGCGAACCACCTCAACAAGACCATCCAGGCGGCCCGCCTCAAGGGCGCGCGCACCATCGTCACCGGCATCTCCGACGCCGTGGCCGAGACCATCGTCGATCTGGGCATCGACTGGAGCGCTATCGAAACCCTCAGCGATTTGCAGACCGGCCTGCTCGCCGCGCTCGACAGCGTCGGTATCGTCCTGGCACGCAAAAGGAGTTGACGTATGGAAACCGTCATTCAGAAACTGGAGGGCCTGCTGCTGGTCTCTGTGCCGCGGGACCTGATGGACGACGAGGTGCTGCTGCTGCGCCGCCAGGTGGTGCAGGACGTGCGCCGGCATCACTCCCGCTGGGTGCTGCTCGATTTTTCGTCGGTGGACATCTGCGATAGCTTCTTCGGGCGCTTCATCCAGAGCACCGCCAAAATGGCCGAACTGATGGGCGCGCGGGTGATCGTCTCTGGGCTGCAAGACGCGGTGATCGAAACGATGATCGAGTTGGGGATGACGTTGGACAACATCGAAGCGGTGCTGGATTTGGACGACGCACTGGCTTTCAGCCGGGAGAACCGCCACGATGTCATCGTGGAAGACGAAAGCGCGCCCACACCGCCGGCGCGCACAGATCTCGCGGCGCTGTGGAATGAAGTGGAACGGGACGCTCCCGCGAAACCGATGGAGACATAGCTATGGAAGCCCAGTTACAATCCATCGATATGGCGATCAACAGCCTGACCGACGTGGTCGTAGCCCGGCGCAAAGGGCTGAACGAAGCGCTCAAGATGGGCTTCTCTACACCCGACGCGACCAAGATTGCCGTCGTCATCTCTGAGTTGGGGCGGAATATTATGCTCTACGCCAAGAAGGGCGTCATCACGCTGTTGATCCCACAAGATGGGGAATACATCAAAATCATCGCCGAGGATCAAGGCCCCGGCATCCA